>CAJKKX010000016.1 GCA_905200565.1 uncultured Lachnospiraceae bacterium | reverse complement strand
ATAACGAACCGCCGGATCCATCAGGGAAGTTCCATGCACAGCGGCGCCATCGAGCACATATGTGTCAATCCCGATGGACCGCTTTGCTATTGCGGAAACCGCGGCTGTCTGGAAACCTACTGTTCCGCCAACGCACTGGAACAATCCTCAGGATTGCCCGTGAAAGAATTCTTCCCTCTTTTAAGAGAAAAAAAATCTCCCCGGCTTACGCAAATTTGGGAAGATTATCTGAACTATCTGGCGTTTGCCATGAAAAATTTAAATGTGGTAATTGATGCGCCTGTTATCATCAGCGGGTATCTGGCTCCATATTTCACGGAAGAAGATATTGATTTTTTGTTAAAGCGCATCAATTCCTCTTCGCCGTTCGCATTTGAAAAAAAGCATATGTTAGTCGGCGTACACGGACAATATACGCCCGCCATCGGCGCCTCCCTGTTTTATGTGGAGCAGTTTTTGCAATCTATATAACCATTTATCTTTCAACCTAAAAATACCGGCAGAAAGCTCCATGCGGTCTGTGGACACTTGGTTACTTGACATTAAATAAAATCACCTCCAGAAATGAATTTAGCCGAGGGGCTTTCATTGAAAAAACCTCTCGACTATGTAAAAATGACTTTACTTATAGTTCTCGTAAAAGAAATATGAATGCCTTATACGCATAGATATATTGATGTTCTTCACTATTTGCATCAAAAGCAGATGCACCTTTTTCTATAGGTGAAAAAACCTCATCGTCATGTATATCACAAAAACACATTGCTTTCTCCTTTGAAAATAGCCGCTTTTCAGCGGCTATCTCTATCCCACTCGGTAGGGAAACACCTATTTTGAATCGTCCACTAAGCAGGACCACGCTCATTTCTTTTTTGTGTCTTACTTATACACATTCAGGAATAACCTTGTCAAGCGATTTCTCGCTCTCCGCATATCATCCCTTTTACTATTATAGTACATTGTGTTCAAAATCATGTTACCTTTTTTTATGAAGATCAACGGTCAAATCTTCCCATTGATTTTTCTAAGATAGCCGCCACTCGCCTTGCGGAAAGCCTGTGCTTCCTCAAAACTTATGGCAAAAGTCCAAAATGGTTTTCGCCTATCTTTGTGATATAGCCGCCTGTGCCGCCGCCAGACGTGCAATCGGTACACGGAATGGTGAACACGAAACATAATCCAGTCCCAGCTTATGGCAGAACTCCACGGAAGTCGGATCGCCGCCATGCTCGCCGCAGATACCGAAATGAAGATTCGGATTTACCGGCTTTCCTAACTGAATCGCCATCTCCATGAGCTTTCCAACACCGGACTGATCCAGTCTTGCAAACGGATCGTTCTCAAAAATCTTAGCGCTGTAATATCCCTCCAGGAACTTTCCGGAATCGTCTCTTGAAAATCCATAGGTCATCTGCGTCAGGTCATTGGTACCAAAGCAGAAGAAGTCCGCCTCTTTTGCCACCTGATCCGCCGTCAGAGCCGCCCTCGGAATCTCGATCATGGTTCCTACCTTGTATTCCAGGTCGCTTTCGTTTGCCGCAATCTCAGCGTTTGCCGTCTTTACCACGACGTCCTTCACAAATTTCAGCTCCTTGCTGTCTCCAATCAGAGGAATCATGATTTCCGGACATACCTTCCAGTCTTTATGTTTTTTCTGCACGTTAATCGCCGCGCGGATTACCGCTTTCGTCTGCATTTTCGCGATTTCCGGATAAGTAACTGCCAGACGGCATCCTCTGTGTCCCATCATTGGGTTAAATTCGTGAAGAGAATCAATGATCTCTTTAATCTTCTCAACGCTCTTTCCCTGTGCTTCCGCCAGTTTTCTGATGTCTTCTTCCTCGGTCGGAACGAATTCATGCAGAGGCGGGTCCAGGAAACGAATCGTCACCGGATTTCCTTCCAGCGCCTCGTACAATGCCTCGAAATCTCCCTGCTGCTCCGGAAGAATCTTCTCCAGCGCCTTCTCTCTTTCTTCTACCGTCTCCGAACAGATCATCTCACGGAATGCGCCAATACGGTTTTCCTCAAAGAACATATGCTCCGTCCGGCAAAGGCCGATGCCTTCTGCTCCCAGCTCACGCGCTCTTTTCGCATCCGCCGGAGTGTCCGCATTGGTGCGGACCTTTAAGGTTCTGTATTTATCCGCCAGGCTCATGATTCTGCCAAATTCTCCCGCAATAGTCGCGTCTACTGTCGGAATCAGGCCGTCATAAATGTTTCCCGTAGAACCGTCAATGGAGATACAGTCTCCCTCATGATACTCTTTTCCCGCCAGCGTGAATTTCTTATTTTCCTCATCCATCGCAATGTCGCCGCATCCGGATACGCAGCAGGTTCCCATGCCACGGGCAACTACGGCTGCATGGCTCGTCATACCGCCGCGAACCGTCAGGATACCCTGTGCGCTCTTCATACCCTCGATGTCCTCCGGGGACGTCTCCAGACGCACCAGAACAACCTTTTCTCCTTTTGCAGCCCATTTCTTCGCATCATCCGCCGAGAATACAATCTTACCACATGCAGCTCCCGGTGAAGCTCCCAGAGCCTTTGAAACCGGCTGGGCTGCCTTTAATGCCTCTGCGTCAAACTGTGGATGCTCTTCCGATCTTGCAGCAGCGTATCCAGATTTCTCGGCTCGATCATAGCAACTGCCTTTTCCTCTGAGATCATGCCTTCATCCAGCAGGTCACAGGCAATTTTTAACGCTGCCTGAGCCGTTCTTTTGCCGTTACGTGTCTGAAGCATATACAGATGCCTGTCCTCAATGGTAAACTCCATATCCTGCATGTCCCTGTAGTGATCCTCCAGAGTGTTGCAGATATCCACGAACTGATCGTATACCTCTGGCATAATTTCCTTTAACTGGTCGATCTTCTGCGGCGTCCGGACGCCCGCTACTACGTCCTCCCCCTGTGCGTTCATTAGAAATTCGCCCATCAGATGTTTCTCCCCTGTCGCCGGGTCTCGTGTAAAGGCAACGCCTGTGCCGGAGGTCTCACCCATATTTCCAAACGCCATCATCTGGACGTTTACAGCCGTCCCCCAGGAATATGGGATGTCATTGTCACGACGGTACACATTGGCTCTTGGATTATCCCAGGAACGGAATACTGCCTTGATCGCCCCCATAAGCTGTTCCTTCGGGTCGCTCGGAAATTCCTCCCCAATCTTGTTTTTGTATTCCTCTTTGAACTGATCGGCAAGCACCTTCAGATCCCCAGCCGTAAGATCTACATCCTGTGTCACGCCCTTTTCCTCTTTCATCTTGTCGATCAATTCTTCGAAATACTTCTTACCGACCTCCATAACGACGTCGGAATACATCTGAATGAATCTCCGGTAACAATCCCATGCCCAGCGGGGATTCCCTGATTTTTCAGACAGCACCCCGACTACCTCCTCGTTCAATCCGAGATTCAGAATGGTATCCATCATACCCGGCATAGACGCTCTCGCTCCCGAACGCACGGAAACAAGAAGAGGATTTTCTTTATCCCCGAACTTCTTGCCTGTGATTTCTTCCATCTTCGTGATGGCTTCCATAATCTGACCCATGATCTCGTCATTAATCTTCCTGCCATCTTCATAATACTGCGTGCAGGCTTCTGTCGTGATCGTAAAACCCTGTGGTACCGGAAGCCCCAGATTCGTCATCTCCGCAAGATTCGCTCCTTTTCCACCCAGAAGGTTTCTCATGCTGGCATTTCCTTCTTTAAATAAGTAAACCCATTTTGCCATTTCGCTAGTTCCTCCTAAACTTGTAATCCCCACATAAAGAAACGTAATCTCCTTTCCTTATGCGGAAACCGTACTTTGTACGTTATGATATGTATAATTTTAACATATTTCCTGTTTTAGTCAAGAAAATCCTGTCTATATTGCTGATTTTCTCTGATATTTCCCGTGCGTTTGTTAAAATTTTCACTATTTGCAGTGTCCTTTCGACATTTCTCTCAACATCTTTCACAAAATCGACAAAACACATGAATTTTTTTATCTTACAAGGCCCCGGACATCCCCCCGGCTCCGACAGAAAAGGCGGACAGCTCTTCGCTGTCCGCCCGTATCACAATTTCTTATTTTTTCAGTACCAGATGTCTCGGCGTACCATTTACCATCATCGGCGTAAGCTCGCCAAGAATCAGAGGACGCGCATACTTCACATACTCTTCGCTTACGTTTGTGCCGTCTTCTACGATCCATTCAGCCGGAACCGGACGCTCTACGTTTGCGATTGCATGAATATCATAGATGCTGTATCCTACCTGATACGGATTGCGCTCTTTTACATCAATGGTGATCATCATGCCTGTCTTACCTTCTTCTGCCGCCTGGCATGCCAGATATCCTACGCTGAACGCTTCGTTAATATCCTGTAAGGAAGCGATATGTGTTGCTGCTCTCTGAAGGGTAGAGAACTCTACCGCACGTGTCTTAAGTCCTGTAGCGCCTGCAACGATGTTTGCCAGAGCTGCCGCACAGCCGGAAAGCTGTTTATGCCCGAATGCGTCCACAAAATCAGAAGCATTTCCAAGCTCACATGCGAAACGTCCATCTGCAAGTTTGAGTCCCTCAGAAACTGCAATTACGACAGAACTCTTCTCTGCTGCCAGCTTCTTTACTCTCTCTACAAAATCATCTACGTCAAAGGTAACTTCCGGAAGGTAGATCATATCCGGTCCGTCACAGTCCTCTCCCTTTGAAAGGGCTGCCGCTGCTGTCAGCCAGCCTGCATGACGTCCCATAATCTCAACGATCGTAACGGTTGGCTTCTCTACGCCAAAGCTCTCGTTGTCACGGATAATCTCTTTCATGGAAGTAGCGATATATTTCGCAGCGGAACCGTATCCCGGACAGTGATCTGTGATTGGCAGGTCATTGTCGATGGTTTTCGGAACGCCCATGAATCTCTGGGATTTGCCCTTCATTGCCGCATAATCGGACAGCATCTTGATGGTATCCATAGAATCATTTCCGCCAATGTAGAACAGGCACTCAATGTCATATTTTTCCAGAATCTCGAAAATCTTGTCATATACTTCTTCATTGCCCTCGATTTTCGGCAGTTTATATCTACAGGAGCCGAGGAAAGCTGACGGTGTTCTTTTCAGCAGCTCAACGTCCTTATCATCCTGTACATACTCAGAAATATCGATGAGGTCTTCATTCAGGAATCCCTGGATTCCGTGGTGCATACCATAAATTTTCTTTACGCCAAGCTCTTTTGCAGCGCTGAATACACCTGCAAGACTTGAGTTAATAACCGCTGTCGGTCCTCCTGACTGACCTACTACAATGTTCCCTTTCATTGCTTATTCCTCCTAATATATTAGTGTTTTGAAAATTATAGCAAAGAATCCCGCTTCCCGCAAGCATCAAACCCCAAAAAGCGGGGATTTCTTTTCGCTTCTCTTAATAAGCCAGTTTTTCCGCAAAATAAGCGTCCAGCTCTTCGATCTTTATGCGCTCCTGCTCCATCGTATCACGGTCGCGCACCGTTACAGCGCCGTCCGTCTCAGAATCAAAATCATAAGTGACGCAGAACGGCGTACCGATCTCGTCCTGCCTTCTGTAACGCTTTCCGATATTTCCACGGTCATCATATTCGCAGTTCCATTTCTTTGACAACTGTGCAAAGACTTTCTCCGCGCCTTCATTGAGCTTCTTTGACAGAGGAAGCACGCCGATCTTCACTGGCGCCAGCGCCGGATGGAAGTGAAGCACAGTACGCATATCCGGCTTCTCCTCTGTACCGATATTTTCCTCATCGTATGCGCTGCAAAGGAACGCCAGAACCACGCGGTCCGCTCCCAGCGAAGGCTCAATCACATACGGAATGTATTTTTCTTTCTTCTCATCATCAAAATATGTCATATCCTGGCCGGATGTATTCTGGTGCTGCGTCAGGTCATAATCGGTCCGATCAGCGATGCCCCACAGCTCGCCCCAGCCAAACGGGAATAAGAACTCCAGGTCTGTCGTTGCCTTACTGTAGAAACACAATTCTTCCGGGGAATGGTCACGGGCGCGCATCTCGTCCTCTTTCATCCCCAGACCCTTCAGCCAGTCAATGCAGTACTGTTTCCAGTATGCGAACCACTCCAGATCGGTTCCCGGCGCGCAGAAAAACTCCAGCTCCATCTGTTCAAACTCTCTGGTACGGAAAGTAAAGTTTCCCGGCGTGATCTCATTACGGAAAGATTTACCGATCTGACCGATTCCAAACGGAAGCTTCTTTCTGGAAGTTCTCTGTACATTCTTGAAGTTTACGAAAATTCCCTGTGCCGTTTCCGGACGGAGATATACGGTATTCTTCGCATCCTCGGTAACGCCCTGGAAAGTCTTAAACATCAGGTTAAACTGACGGATGTCTGTGAAATCATGCTTTCCACAAGTCGGACATGGAATCTCATGCTCATCAATGAAAGCTTTCATCTTTTCCTGGCTCCAGGCGTCCACGGATTCCTCCAGCGCGATGCCCTTCTCCTCACAGAAAT
This sequence comes from uncultured Lachnospiraceae bacterium, assembly GCA_905200565.1. The sequence continues at coordinate 7,564 of CAJKKX010000016.1, read as the reverse complement.
CCTCGATCAGCTTATCCGCACGAAAACGCTCATGACATTCTTTGCAGTCCATCAGAGGATCGGAAAAGCCGCCCAGATGACCGGAGGCCACCCATGTCTGCGGATTCATTAAAATCGCACAGTCTACGCCCACATTGTATGGATTTTCCGTCACGAACTTTTTCCACCATGCCTGTTTTACGTTGTTTTTCAGCTCCACGCCCAGATTTCCATAATCCCAGGTATTCGCCAGACCTCCGTAAATCTCAGACCCCGGATATACAAATCCTCTTGATTTTGCCAGCGCCACTATTTTTTCCATTGTCTTTTCCATGGTACTCTCCTTACCTTCTTCATATTTTATTCGTAACTGTTCAGTGCCTTCACAGTTCCGATGCAAAAATCCATGAGCAAGTGCTTCGACCTGTTCTGAATCGTTACTTTTATTCATAAATAATATAGGCCAGTGTTACATCATCTTCCGTATTTCCCGTACTCTCCACCATCGGAGCCACTTCCTGTACGTCTTCTTCGGTTCCGGAAGTCTCAGATTGAGCTTCCGTCTCCTCTGCCGCAGCGCTTCCCGCCATCCTTGCGGTTTTCTTTCCGGTGACTTCTACATTGCTGCTGACATAGAGAATCTTTCCCGGCACTTCCACCAGCATCGGCTCTGAAAATACAATCATCGGATGGTTCGAACCTGCGAAAATTTCTTCCCGTTTGATCTCATCTCCGACGATTTCTCCCTTTTCTACCTGCCGAAACGTCGTCTCAAAACGATAACCTTTGTCATTATAGCCGTCTGTAATGTCTCCCGCATAAAAATCCACATTGTTGAAATCCATATAATCTTTACAGGAAGCATATTTCATGGACAGCTCGACCTCGCCTTCCTCACTGATTTCCAGCTTTTCAACTGTTATCGCGTTTTCCCCTGCGCCGTTGTTATACTCTGCAACACTGCTCTCTACATTTGTTTTTAACTCTTCCGCATCATAATAGTTCTGATCCAGCCTGTCAAATACCTCTGCCGTCAACGCGCCGTCTTTCCCCACTGAGACTCCGGTTTCCTTCAGAGACGACCTGCCGCACGCAGTCAGCATGCCAAGTGCCAGGGCAGTCAGAACCATCCCCTTCATTTTCTTCATTTATACCCTCCGAAAACTTTTATAAATTGCTTTCCGGCCTGTTACACTTCGTGTAACTCCTCCAGACCTTTCGGTCTGTCGTTAGCCTATGAAGTTTGCTCCTGCAAGCAGGCAAACTTCTTATAGGCTACATTATAGCCTCTTACTTTTTTATTTTCAACTAATAATTCAGGATGCTTCGTAAAATATCCAGAGATTTAAACGGTTTTTCTATGTACTTTTGCCGAAAACGTTCTGTCACGCTCTGGAATTCCCGCAGAACCTCCGGCGTTACCGTAAAGGTATAAAGCTTCTGTACCGGGGTAACGGTCACATATTGCAGCGTGTACACCGTGGATTCCAGCAGCGGCACAAGCTCCCTGTAATGCGGGGCGCAAAAGCGGCACACCAGTCCGTCCCGCTTTGGAACAAAGCCTGCAAGGTTCTCCTTTTTTCCACATTCCACGCAGGAAAATACCTGCGGATACTCTCCCGCTGTCACCATTGTTTTTAACTCGAACACAGACCGCACCAGCTCCCTGTCCAGCCTTGGATTTAAAAGCGCCTTTAGCGACACGTACAAAAGCCCCAGCATATCCGCCTCGTCATTATTTTCTCTGGTGTAGTAATCGGCAAACTCCATAAAATAGAATCCGTAGTATGCCCCTTCGAAATCCTGGGACAGTTGGCGGAAGTAATTCTGCACCTCCGCCCGCACCATCGTCTAAGAGTCCCGCCCCTCGTAGAAAGAAAACTTTCCGAAGCAGAAAGGATTTGCCGCCGCCATCAGGGCGCTGTTTGGCTTCCTGGCTCCTCTGGCGAAAGCGGAGATTTTTCCTCTCTCTTTCGTCAGCACGACCACTCGCTTATCATATTCTCCCATTGGCGCCGCCGACAGTATCATCCCGGTCAAAGTGAGCATTTCTCTCATTTAAATATCCTTCTTGTCATATCCGAAATTTTTTATCAGGAAATCGCTGTCCCTCCAGTCCTTCTTTACCTTTACCCAGAGCTGTAAGTTCACTTTCATTTCCAGCATATCCTCAATCTCGTAGCGCGCCGCCGCGCCGATTTTTTTCAACATGGCGCCGCCTTTCCCGATAATAATGCCCTTGTGCGAATCCCTTTCGCACACGATCGTCGCCTCAATATCCATGATATGTCCCTTTTTCCGCTCTTTCATGGTATCCACCGAAACGGCGATTCCGTGAGGAATCTCTTCATTCAGGCAGCGCAGCGCCTTCTCCCGTATCAGTTCTGCGACGATCTGGCGCTGCGGCTGATCGGTTACGGTATCTTCATCGTAAAACATCGGCCCATAGGGCAGGTACTTAAAAATCGTGTCGATAATATCCTGCGTGTTCATGCCTTTTAACGCCGACGCAGGAATAATCTCCGCAAAATCATAGATTTTCCTGTACTCGTCAATGAATTTCAGAATCTCTTCTTTCTTTACCGTATCGATTTTATTAATGACCAGGATAACCGGCGTTGTCGTTTTCATAAGCTGTTCGGCAATATGCCGCTCCCCCGCGCCAATAAAAGTAGACGGCTCTACCAGCCACAGAACCACATCCACCTCATTGACCGTCCGTTCCGCCACATTTACCATGTATTCTCCCAGCTTATTTTTCGCCTTGTGAATCCCTGGCGTATCCAGAAAAACGATCTGCCCCTGCTCACAGGTATACACGGTCTGTATCCGGTTTCTTGTCGTCTGCGGTTTGCTCGACGTAATGGCGATTTTCTGTCCAATCAGGTGATTCATCAGCGTGGATTTTCCCACGTTCGGCCTTCCGATCAAAGTGACAAATCCTGATTTGCAGTTTCTTTCGTTCATTTTCTCCTCCTCTATTCCACAAACGGAACCAGTTCCCCGAACATTTCCTTCTCTTCTTCCAGTTTTTTCTCATTTCCGATCACACAGAGATTATCCTGACTCAAAACAGCCTCCATAAGATCTGCCAGCGCCCGTATGGATTCCTGATTCGCCCCCAGAATCTCATTGCGTTCCCTCTGGTAATCTTCAAAGGTTCTTCCATTGATAGCAGCGTTTCGTGAACGGATTCCCTTCATCATCGGTGTAAGCGGCGTATCCAGCTCGCTGACGGCGCCAATGATATATTTCGTCATATCCCTTTCGGTCGCCGTAAAATTTCTCACATAATCTGCAATCCCGTCAAACACCTCGTTCGTCTGCCGCAGGTTCGGATCCCGGTAAGAGGCGAAATAGGTATCTCCCAGCGTGCCGAATCCGGCCATGCTTCCATATGCGCCTCCTTTGACACGAACATTCTCCCACAGATAGCCGTAGTTCAGAATGACCTTTAAAACCTTAAGCGCTCCTGTATAAGAAAAGCCCGCCGCAAGGTAATTTCCCGCTCTCGATACATACTGAATCTTCGCAGAGGTCAGAAAGCCTTCATTTTTTCTTCCGGCAGCCCGAATCGGCTCCTGTGCGCAAAGCCCGCCCTCCGGCAGCTTCTCCCTGAATGCTTTCAGCGGCTCCTGAAGCGCTGTGAACCCTTCCTCTTCCGCCGTAAGACTCACCGTCAGCGTATCCCTGCGAAACAGTGCGGTCACCAGTTCTTTCAAAATGAAAATCAGCTTCTCTTTTCTCTCCTCAAAGTGCTCCTCAATATCCTCCACCAGCTTGTAGAGCGCAATACCGCTGACCGCCTCATTAAACGCCGCCACATCGGAAAAATACGACATGGAACGCAGCGCAGCCGTGGAGTGTCCTGCGGAATTCAGACCGATCTGCAATCTGGATTTTAGCTGTGCGATGATCTCATACAGGCGCTTTTCATCCTCCAGCTTCGACGTAAAGAGAATCTCCTCGATCATCTGCTCCACAAAGCCAATCTCCCCATAAAGTGTCTTGACGTACAGGGAAAATACCGACCAGCTCTCGCCCGGATTTTTCCAGCTCGCAAAGATTTCCGGCATCATATAAATTCCTCCGGTACGCATATTGATCTCATTGAAAAGATCTCCATAAGAATAGTTCGCAGTATCGATCATTCCAAGCGTTGCCTTGAGGATTCCCAGATATGGAATGTATTCCTTTTTCACATAACGGGTATCAAACATCAAATTCAGATATGCGATGCCATTGGTAAAAACGTCATGATGAAGCGTCACAATATCTCCGATCAAACGTTTCTTATTATATAACGGCCTTGCTTCTTTCCTGATATCTTCTTTGGAAAGCAGAGGAATCGCTTTCAATTCCTCTTCGGTAGATGGCGTCCCCTGGAATCTGTCAAGCCTTTCTGTCTTTTCGATCAGTTCTTTTATTTCATCCTGACTCAGCGACGCCTTATAAGAAGCAAGCCTTTCTCTGACCTTTTCTTCCATCTTTGCGGTCAGTCCTTTTTCCGGCTCCACGATTACGACAGACACATGTTTATTTTCTAGCAGATATTTCCGGATCAACGTCTCAAAATATCCCGTTCCCACCTGCTTTTTCAGTTTCTCGAAAACGGACAACTGATGAAGATAATCAAAAGGACGCATCTCATCATAAAGCCAGGAATCCATCAGGTCGATCCCGTACATCAATCCTTTCGGGTAATTCCCGTAGTCTGCCTCACGGAAACGGAATTCCATATAGTTGATGCCGGCCCGCAGAGCTTTCTCATCAATGCCTTCTGCCGCAATCCGGCTTAACTCCTCCCGAATGATGTTCAAAAAGAGCTCCTTCTTCTCCGGGTCTGAATTTTTCGCTATGACAGAAAACATGGGCTGGTAAGTTCCACTGTCATAAGAACCGGTGATGTCCTTTCCCACTTTCGCATCCAGAAGCGCCTGCTTTAACGGTGCGCCCGGTGCGGAAAGCAGCGCATATTCGATAACAGCAAAGGCATTCGACAGCTCCACGTCCAGGCTGGTGCCGATCGAAGCATTGAAGGAAAGATACGTGTTTCCCTCCTCGGAATCCAAACTGGAGATGGAATATTTCTTCCGCACCTCCCTCGGCGTCTCAAAAGCCGGCTGGAGCGTAATTTCCGAAGGAATCTCCATTGCATCGTATTTACACAGATATTCCCTGTCCAGCCATTCCAGCTTCCCGGCCACATCCATGTCTCCGTAAAGATAAATATAACAATTCGACGGATGATAATATTTGCTGTGGAATCCCAGAAACTCCGAGTACTTCAAATCCGGAATGCACTCAGGGTCCCCGCCGGACTCATTTCCATAAGTAGTGTCCGGATACAGCGAATTCAGGATTTCCCGGTCCAGCACATCCTCCGGCGAGGAAAACGCGCCTTTCATCTCATTATATACTACGCCGTTATATGTCAGCTCATCCTCTGGATTTTCCAGTTGATAGCTCCATCCCTCCTGGCAGAAAATTTCCTCTTTTTCATAAATATTTGGAAAAAACACCGCATCCATATAAACATGGATCAGATTCATGAAATCGGCGTCGTTACAGCTCGCCACCGGATACATCGTCTTATCCGGATAGGTCATAGCATTTAAAAATGTGCTTAAAGAACCTTTTGCCAATTCCACAAACGGGTCTTTGGAAGGGAACTTCTTACTTCCGCACAGCACGCTGTGCTCCAGAATGTGCGCCACTCCGGTATTGTCTGCCGGGGGCGTGCGAAAAGTAATATGAAATACTTTATTTTCATCATCATTTGACAGCACACAGATGCGCGCGCCGCTCTTTTTATGCCGGAAAAGATACCCTTCCGAATGAATATCATCAATTCTTTCCTGTTTTAACTGTTCATAGCCTGCAATCTCCATATTCTTCCTGCAAAACCTCCTTATTCCAATCATTACCGGGATTATAGCATTTATTCAGGGAAGGTGCAAGACGCGTCTGTTTTTGCGCACCGTCTTATTTCTTACAATTTTCCCACTGTCAGCTTCGTCTCTTTTACGATCTCCGCCGCCTTTTTCCCGATTTTCGGATAAACCGTCACCCGCACGGTGTATTCTCCCGCAGGCACATATTTTTTACTGTTTAACTTCGCCTGGTTTCCCTTTGAGGGCTTTCCATCCCATTTCAACTGATACGTCTTTGAGCCCGTCTCACCATAATCCTTTTTATAAACCAGTTTTCCATTCGCATCGAGAATGCGCACAATCGTCTTTACCGGAACCTCCGTCTTTATCCCCGTCTTAATTCCGGCATAATTCTTTTTCTTTGGCTGGAAAGCGTCTCCTTTTTTCGGGCTGGTGATTTTCAGGTATTTAATTTCCGGTTCCACGTATTTCTGCACAGTAAACATCCATGCCCGCGTTTTTCCGTCCGCCGTATAGGTAAACAGATTTCCCGTCGGTTCGTCCCCCGGTTTTATTTTCGAATATGCGAAATGAAAATTCCCGTACCTGGAACTGGTATTTTTCTTTACGGAAAACGTGACGTTTTTGGATTTCGCGTTGACGTAAATCACAGACTGGTTCGCATAATAAGAAGTATAGCCATAGGGTGTTTTGCCATATTTCATCTCAATGACCTGTGTCGTATATCCATCCTTTACCACGATGTCAAACAGCCTCTGGGACGCTTCCGCCTTACCTCCGGGCAGCAGGAACGCCATCCATAAAAAAACTGCGGCCAGTACGTATTTCTTCCATTTTCCCATGAAATTCCTCCTTTGATTTCCTGCACCGCCTGTAGAAAATCAGGAGCAGGCACATCGTACCTGCTCCCGTCTTTTTCTTATCTTTTATTCTTCGCTTCCGTACAGAGTAATCAGCTTATTCAGATATTCATATCGTTCTTTCGCTTCGCTCTCATTCTTTGCAAAGAGTCTCTTCGCCTTCTCCGGATTGGAGCGCATCAGGGAGTTATAACGAACCTCGCCATTTAAGAACTCCTGATAGCCTTCCGCCTGAGGAGCCTTGCTGTCCAGAATAAATGCCGGTTTTCCTTCTGCTTTCAATGCAGGATTGAAGCGGAAGTTGTGCCAGTAACCGCACTTAACAGCCAGCTCTTCCTCTGTCTGAGCCTTGCTCATGCCCTTCTTGATACCGTGATTGATACACGGAGCGTATGCAATGATCAGGGACGGTCCCGGATATGCCTCAGCCTCTGCAATCGCTTTTACCGTCTGGTTGAAGTCAGCGCCCATAGAAATCTGTGCTACATAGACATAACCATAGCTCATTGCGATGCTTGCCATATCTTTCTTCTTCACTTCTTTACCGCCTGCCGCGAACTGTGCGACTGCGCCTGTCGGTGTGGACTTGGAGGACTGGCCGCCCGTATTGGAGTAAACCTCAGTATCAAATACCATGATATTGATGTCCTGTCCGCTTGCAAGTACATGGTCTACGCCGCCAAAGCCGATGTCGTATGCCCATCCGTCGCCGCCGAAGATCCACTGTGACTTCTTAGCCAGGAAGTCCTTGTCTTTCAGAATCTCCTGTGCTTTTTCACATCCGCATGCTTCCAGAGCCGCTACCAGCTTGTCCGTAGCCGGGCCATTGAG
>CAJKKX010000015.1 GCA_905200565.1 uncultured Lachnospiraceae bacterium | reverse complement strand
AGCCACTCCATACAAAAATGCTTTCATCCGGGATTTTCCATTGCTTTTCAGAGGCATGGAGATAATCGCTCCCTCCGGAAAATTCTGGATTGCGATTCCGATTGAAAGTGCGAAGGCGCCTGCGACCGAAATCATCGCATTTTTTGTCAGCAGGCCGGAAAATACGACTCCCACCGCCATTCCCTCCGGTATGTTGTGAAGCGTGACCGCCAATACCAGCATGGTGGTCTTTTTCAATTTCGATTTTACTCCTTCCGGTTTCTCTTTATCCAGATGGATATGCGGAATCACCGTGTCAAGCAGAAGAAGAAACAAGATACCCAGGAAAAATCCTGACGCCGCTGGAATCCAGGCGATCACTTTCTGCTCTTTCGCCATGTCAATGGACGGTATAATCAGTGACCATACCGAAGCCGCCACCATAACTCCCGATGCAAAACCCAAAAGTGCTTTCTGAAGGTTCGCTCCCATCTCTTTTCGCATGCAAAAAACGGCTCCGGAACCCAGCGCCGTACCAAGAAAGGGAATCAAAATGCCCAAAATAATGTTTTTGTACATATACTTACCTCACTGCTTCATTTTCTCCGTGTATTATTGTATGCAAAACCCTTTTTCCTGACACGATCCAGGAATATCTCATCTCCATTTTTGCATATATCTTTACTATTCATCGTTTTTAAAAGGATGCGGTTTAGAAGGAGGTTTTATGCAGGAACTGATTATCACCATCATGCAGCAGTACGGTTATGTGGGCGTCGCCCTGCTCATCGCCATCGAAAATATTTTTCCGCCAATTCCATCCGAGGTCATTCTGACTTTTGGCGGATTCATGACCACCTATACAACCCTCAATATCTGGATGGTAATTCTGGCGGCAACCGCCGGCTCCCTGATTGGCGCTGTCATTCTGTATGGCGTGGGATGCCTTCTGCCGCCCCATCGTCTGAAATCCATTCTGGCCGGACGCACCGGGAAAATACTGCGTCTCTATCCGGAAGATGTAGATAAAGCGGTAGACTGGTTTCACCATACCGGACTTGGCACAGTCTTTTTCTGCCGCTTTATTCCCATGATCCGGAGTCTGATCTCCATACCAGCCGGCTTCTCTCGCATGAACCTTGCCCCGTTTTTTGCACTGACCGCTCTTGGCAGCTTCCTGTGGAATACCGTTCTGGTCTGGGTGGGCGTTGCCGCCAGAGAGTCCTGGGATATTATTGTGAAATACCTGGAATCCTATTCCGGTATTACGAAATGTATACTCTTTGCCGGAGCAGGTATCGCGCTGTTTTTGTTTTTTCGAAAGAGAATGTGCCAGAAAACCGTGTCGCCTGATGCAAAATAACGTTTTCTGCCAATAGAAAAACCCCCGGCCTGATTCTGTTTTCTCTCAGTCCGGAGGTCCTTTTCTCCTTAAAATTATTTATTCAGCCATTTCATCATTTTCGCTTTGTCATAGAAGATTCTCGTATTTCTTCCTGCAACACCAGTCGACTGAACTGCAAGCATTCTTCCGTTTGCGTCTTCCAGGTTTGCCGTAATCAGCGTATAATTTCCATTATAGCTCCAGACCCCATGAGAATCCGGGCGCAATGCGAAGGTTCTGATACTGTAATGCGTATTTCCATCATACTGTGTTTTTCCGTTTCTCGCCAGATACGGCACATAGTATGCGTAGGTAATGTTTCTTCCTTTACATGCAATCGTTCTTTTATAGGTACTTCCATATTTCTCAAGATACACCGCACACTTTTTGATTACCGCGTTCTTATTTACCATCAGGCGGACGCCATACTCATCAATCAGCTTGCTTCCATATTTGGATTTCTTGGCTTTGACCATGAAATACTGGGAATAATCCGGATGCTTAATCTTCACCGTCACCAGGCAGGTCGCTTTTACGCCGTTCGCCTGCGCAGTAATGAGCGCCTTTCCAGGTTTCACACCTTTCACTTTACCATTTTTACTCACCGTAGCGACCGACTTATTGCTGGTCGTCCACTTCACCGACCTGCTCTTTCCGGTAACGGAAGCCCGAAGCTGAATCGTCTTTCTGACATATACGCTTGCCGAATGCTTATTGAGCCGGATCGAAGCTCTTGCCGCAGGCGCTTTTTTCTTTTTCACTGTGACCTTACAGGTTGCCGGCTTCCCATCCACAGTTCCGGTAATCGTCGTCTTTCCCACTTTCTTTGCCGTGACCCTGCCAGAGCTGTTCACCGTGGCGATAGAAGTCCTGGCGCTCTTCCATCTGGCTTTCTTCGTTACGCCGTTCACCTGTACGCTCAGCTTATAGCTTTCTCCCACATACAGAGTAATCTCTTTCTTACTCATTGCTGTCTTTGTAATCTTATCTGCAATGTCATCAAACACCTTGTCAATATCCCTGGCGTTGGTCACGACATAATACTTGTCTTTGGAGGCCAGATCTTTCATCAGCCTTTTTCCGAATTTTAAATCATTGCTGGTAGAATTATGGAAAAATCCCAGTGCATAGATAAAATACTTTTTTTGTTTTAATTTAACATCTGTATTGTAAGCGGCATTCGCATACGAATAATACGTGTGATCCTTTGCCCTGTATCTTCCCACAGACGCTTTCGCCCCTGTCCTCGGCAGACCGTCAGAGCATAAAATAACATTTTTCATGATATTGGCGCCGCCTGGCACGCCCGCCAATAATTCTCCGGCTTTCTGTAAAGCCTGCTCCATATTTGTCCCGCCGCTGGAGTTCACGCAGTCAATCTGCTGGCTTAAGGTACTCAGATCGTTTGTAAACTCACACAATACCGTTGATAAGGAATTTAAAGTTACGACCGCCAGATAATTGTTTCCGTCTGAGGAAAGCACGGTCTGGCAGAACCGCTTTGCCGCCTCTTTCTCTTTGTTCAAAGAAGTCCCTTTCATACTTCCCGACGTATCGAGAATCAGAACATTATAGCGTGTTGTTTTCGTCGTTGACCTTCTCACGACGGAAACCAGACACTCCACACTTCTCCCTTCCACCATCGCTGTGATGACTGCGGAGCCTGCCGCCTTTCCGGTTACAAGCCCATTTTCACTGACCGCCGCAACGGACGGATCAGAGCTCCCCCATGCGGTGGCCTGCGTGGATACACCGTTTACCAGTACCTGAAGCTGGTAAGTATCTTCGGTCTGAATCGTGATACTGCTCTTACTGATACTGACTGTAGCTTCCGCCGACACAGGAATGCTCATGGTAAAAACAAGCAGCATCGTCAGAAACATTGTAAAAAACGCTTTTTTCATTTTCTCTTCTCCTTCAAATATTGGGTTTTCTCTTGTCTTTTCTACTTTACTCTAAAATATTCCCTAATGCAAGCCTTTTCCTAATTTCAAAAAAATCTGCTGTACGGCAGCAAAATCACAATCACCGCCGTACAGCAGACATTTATCGAAAACACTCCCGTATTTTTCTGCACATTCCCTTACACCTGCACCCAAAGGACTGCTTAACCACCCGGAAGATTCCCCACATGCCGGATTCCACATCCCAGGCAAAACTGCCTGACCGATAGAGGTAGTCACCCGGACACGCAGCTCCCTGACGCAGCTCAATATCAAATTTGTTACCGATGCTGATCCCGCCCTGTAGCGGAATGATTCTGGAAAACGCATCCTGCGGCTGCTCTCTCCACAGATGGTTATGAACCGTAAACGAAGTATTTCTCGGCTTATCCGCAGGCATTACCGTCCGAAAGATCACCCGGTCGCCAGGATATGCCTTACACACGGGAGTCGCCGGATCGCCGTGTACCCTGCTGCTGAATACCTTCCATGTTCTTGCATCTCTGGCGAGCCGGTTCGCAAACCGTTCCGATCGGTAATTGTATCCCTTTTCGCCCGTATTCTCCGCATCCACCGGTTCCCCGTTATCCCCCGCCGCAGTCTGAATCAGATTTCCTTCCGCATCCAGCAGCCGGATTCCATTCTGGATAAACAAAACAAATTCCCGAAAACTCTCGACGCCCGGCGCTGTAATGACTGCCTGTTCCGCATGACTGTCCGTTTTTCCCGTGAAATTCCGATACCACTTCGCCCCTGCCGGTTCTACGATAACCGCTCCGAACAGCCCATGATAGCGGTGATTCCGCATATCTCCGAAGGATTGCAGAATACATGCGCCGTATTCCCGGTCGGCATGCCAGAGATAACGTTTACTCTCACCAACCCCTACGGTCTGTTCCCGTTCATTATATCCTACATTGATTCCAGAATCACAGACCGGATCATATTGCAGGAACTGCGGATTTAAAGAAACCCGCATGGACGGCGTATATTCCTTATCCAGCGGAACCTTCGGATAATCATGGTACAAAACAGGATGCTCCACGCTCCACGCATTATGCAGCGTCACTTCAATCCAGTCCCCCACATTCGCTCTGAGAATCAAAGGCTTCGGCGCACATTTTCCCGCAAGCACCGCATCCACATCCTCCAGCGGTACGAATACCAGTCCGTCCGGGTCGTGGTCTCCATAGCGATTATACTTCAAATCCGATTGGATAGCTGCGACCTCATAGCGCCGGATGACATCTCCCTTCGCCGGACAAGGAGGAAGAGGATGAATTCTGTCCTTCCCCCTGCACAGCGGTCTCAAATGCTTCTTACAGTTTCCATGCACACGGATAATCCCCCATAACCCAAGCCATACATCATCGATTCCCCCGAAATAATAAAGATAATCGCCTGCGCCATACTTTTCTGTAATATTCAGATTGAATGCCTCCGACACGCCAAGCGTCTGGGAAGCGGCAAAGGGCGATTTGGCATCTGATAATTCTCTTTTCCATGACATTCCGGCAACGTTGAGCGAATGCTGTTCCTCATGTGCTCCGTCCAAAAGACGAATCATGATCTCATCCCCCGGATACGTCTCAAGAATCGGCGTGGCCGGATCGCCGTGTACAAACGAGCTGAAAAGATATGCCGGGTCTTCCCCACGGCACAACCGCTCCCGCATTGGCTCCGCACGGTAATTGATTCCCATAACACCCGGATCATCATGAGACCCCGGCACTTCCGGCGGATTCAGAGGATCGCCATTTTTGTCAAACAAAAATGCGAAATCATGGACAAACAAAGCAAATTCCCGGAAAGAAGTTCCATTCTTCCTGCGGATGACCGCCTGTGTACCGGCGTGCAGTTCCTTTCCATTTTTCGGATGATGAAAAGTCGCCCCGGCCTCTTCGATAATCAGCGCCCCAAACAGTCCGTGCTGCTGATGCACATTGGCGAACAAATGGTCATGGAAAAATACGGTTCTCAATTCCTGCTCTGCAAAAAATCTTTCGATTAATGTCTCATATTTTCTTGCTCCTGCAATATTATTCCATCCGTTCGCCGCTCCATCCGAAACGATGGTGTCAAACTTCACCAGATGCACATGATGCCCCACGATGTCCGTTTTCGTGCGAAGCTGAAACGGGCTGCCCTCAAGAAACTCCGGCAGAAGATTGGTTGTTCTCAATTCAATACAGTCTCCTGCATTGGCGCGGATAACCAGCGGCTCCACTTTAAGTTTCCCTTCTTCCACTTTACGGATATAAGATTCCAGTCCTCCATGACGCTCCAGCTCCTCCTTCAGAACAAAAAAGCGCCCCTGCGGGTCATGCCAGCCATATTTGTTATAGGTGACCTTCGCCTGCACCATGGCAATCTCAAATACCTTTACATTTTCATCTGTATGACATGGACAGGTATCCGTATACAATGCCCCCGGAACTGCATTTTTTACGAAATTCGCTTTTTCAAGCGGCGTCGGTTCCTTTGTCACCTCTCCATTCTGTCCTCTCACGCCAAGTGGCGGCTGAAGCGGCCGTTCGCCAGATTCACCCTGGATAAAATTGGGATAGCCCGGATGCAGGGCGTCTTTTTTTGGCGGACGCTCCCTGTCTTTGAGCGGGAGCAGCGTCGGAATCCGTGTACCATCCGGCAATCTTCCCGTACCATCCTCCAGACGGTCATAAATCCTCCACAGGGTCCACATCCCTTCAATAAAATGAGGATAAAGATGACAATGGAATATCACATCGCCAATCACCCGGTTCAGGCTTCCGGCTCCATATAAAATATCCAGCGTAAAGCATTCCTGCGGACTGATGGAAATCGAATCCAGAATGGTCGAAACAGGGTTCTCCGGCTCCAGCCTCCACTGGTGATTATGAAGATGAAAAACATGGGTTTCTTTTATCCCCCCATGAATCAGCCGGATTTTTGCCGGATCACCGACATAGGCATGGAGGATTGGAGGCGCCGGGTCCCCATATGCCCAGGAACTCATAGAAATATCCTCCGCCGAATCAGCCGGATCGTGTGTCACTGGCATCCTGTTCCTCATCGGCTCTGAACGGTAGCTGATCGCTGTCGTTGATGCTGGAAGTCCGGTATGCGGATCAACCGGCGGATTTCCGTCTTTATTCCTGATTTCCAGTTCATCATGAAAAAATATGCTGTACTCCCGAAACGCCGGTTTTCCCGGCTCATAAATATCTGCCATCAGTCCGCTTGTCAGCTCTTCTCCCGTTTCCGGATGAAACCATCTTGCCTCAGGTGCTTCCACGATGACAGCCCCGAACAGTCCGTGAATATTCGTCGCCTCCTCCGTACTTCTCGGATCCGCCATGTCCTGAAACAGATAGACCCCTTCCGTATCGGCATACCAGGTATACCAGATTTCCCCCGCCGTCGTGCTGTCCGCATTAAATCCTACACTGGCTCCATCCGAAGTGTTTACATCATAAGAAAGCCCCTGCACATGAATCGACAGTCTGCGGTCCACATGATTTCGAAACCGGACTCTCACCGTATCTCCCAGATTGACACGGATAACCAGCGGCTGCACTTCCTTACAGGGCTGCGGTGGATTCATTTGAAATTTTTCAAGCGCTTTCCTACGAATCCTTTCAGCGTCCTCCTCCAGCACATAGATCAGGCCATCAGGATCATGATCCCCATACTGGTTATACACGATTGGAAGCTGTATTGCTTCAATATGAAAGGTTCTGGTCTTTCCCATCTCCGGATATCTGCATAACTCCATCCTAACCCCTGCCTTTCTTTCCGCATTCCAGAATCCGCAGGTAATGGTTCGCTTCCCGGAGCACATGATCTGCCAGCAGAGGAAGAATCACGGAACGGATTTCACATCCGGTAATTCCTTCGGTTCCCGCTGTTTTAAACTGCTGATACTCCTTCGTCGTCCGCAGAGTCTTTGCAGTCAGAGTGTCCATGACTCTCATATCCTGTTCCCTGGCCTCATTGAAAAGACGGCAGTAATCCTCCGCAAACTCATCGGCTGCTTTTATCAGCTCACATTCCGTCGGGTCCAGAAGCCCCCGGATGAACTGGGCATGTTCCATCATAATCTGATTCCAGAAGATTTCCAGATTTCTTAAATCCTGCGCAAGAATCCGTCCGTTTCTCTCAAGCTGCATAAGAATCTGACGGTACAGTCTGGCTTCCCTCAAAATGTGTTCAATCAACAGCGGATAATTTGCCGTATAAAGCCTGCATTCCAGCACCTGCTGCAAAATTTTCTCCTTAAATGCAATCAGTCCATTCAGGCTCCGGAGCATCTGCCGGTTCAGCATTTTCACTCTCTGAACCATCTCCCGGCTCACCATTGCGGGGCAGCCGTTTGAAAGCCTCTTTTCTGCTTCCGTAATCTTCGTATCAATGGCAATACCTGTCAGCTTTTCTGTCTGACATTCTGCGTTTTTCGTAAACTCCGTTACAATTTCTCCTGACTCCAGAACCGTTTCTCGCACGATACCGTCTGCAAGTTCTACGGTTTTTCTGAGTCCATCCTCAAATTCCTCCCGGAAGCAATCTGCACGCTGCCGGAAATCTTTTTCTTTCGCCGGAAATGATGCCAGCAGAAACAGGGAATGTTCCTTCATAATTCTGCCGAAAAAAAGATGCGTTTCCAATGATAACGTAACATATTCCTTCATAACTTTGCATACCTTTATAATTTATGATTTCCTTTTATAGTATGCAAAGGATTTAAAATAAGCCACAGCGCTCCCGGCTTTCCGGCCGGAACACTGCGGCTTATCTGTTCTTCAATATTTTACTGCAAAAACAATGGACAAGCAGTCCAAACAGGATATTTAAAACGGCGTCCCGTCCAGATCATACGGCGTACTCTGGTACACATAGTAGTTCAGCCAGTTCGTGTACAGGTTGTTCGCATGCGCACGCCACATCAGCAGCGGCCGTACAGAAGGATCATCACCCTGATAATAATTCTTCGGCGGCTGGATATCCATTCCTTTCCCCAGGTCACGTTTGTATTCCCCATCCAGCGTAACCCTGTCGTATTCCGGATGACCCATAATAAAAATCTGACGCCCTTCTTTCGCCATTCCCATAAAGAATCCGGCTTCCTCCGACTCTGCCAGAATCGTAATGTCCCCGCAGGCACGAATGTCCTCAATCGGAACCTCCGTGTGTCTCGAATGCGGCGCCAGGAAGATATCGTCAAACCCTCTCACAAGAGGAATCTTCCGGTTTAAAACCTTATGCCAGAAAAGTCCAAACATTTTTTCCGGAAGCTGCCTCTTTTTCAGTCCATAGTGGTGATACAGCCCCGCCTGCGCCGCCCAGCACAGATAGATGGTAGAGGTAACGTTTCTGTCGCTCCAGTCCATAATCGGCACCAGCTCTTCCCAGTAATCCACTTCCTCAAACTCCATATTTTCCACCGGAGCCCCCGTAATAATCATACCGTCAAATTTCTGATCTTTGATCTGACTAAATTCCACATAAAATTTGTTTAAATGGCTCGTGGAGGTATTTTTTGACTCATGGCTGCTCATCATCATAAATGTCACATCCACCTGAAGCGGTGTGTTGGACAAGGAACGAAGAAGCTGTAGCTCTGTCTCCTCCTTTAAAGGCATCAGATTTAAAATCAGAATCTTAATGGGGCGGATGTCCTGATGGATCGCCCGGTTTTCGTCCATGACAAATATATTTTCTCTTTCCAGTATCTCTTTTGCGGGCAGTTCCGCCTGTACTTTAATTGGCATAATTTTTTCCTTTCTTTCGCTCTCTTCGTTTGCGCTTGATTTTCACAAATATGTTACATGAGTGGAGCCAGGAGACGCAGCACTTTTCCTGCAAGACGATTACGCAGCGGCATCTCTTTTACATCCTCCGGCCGCATTTTCTGACACTGTTCCAGCGTTTTCTGAAAATCCTCCTCAATCGAAGGAATCTCTTCATTTCTATATAAATACACGGCGCATTCAAAGTGCAGATAAAGGCTCCTGTAATCCAGATTGATCGTTCCTACCACTGCTTTTCTGTCATCGGAGGTGAATACTTTGGCATGAACAAAGCCCGGTGTGAATTCATAAATCTGCACGCCCGCATCCATCAGCTCTTCATAATATGTCTTTGCCAGCATAAAAGCATACCATTTATCCGGGATATGAGGCATGATGATAAGAACCTCCACTCCCCGTTTGGCCGCATAGGTAAGAGCGGTAATCATATCATGATCCAAAATCAGATAAGGCGTCATGATATGTACATAATCCTTCGCCGTATATAAAATATCAAGATATACATTCTCTCCTACCGGCTCGTGATCCAACGGGCTGTCGCCATAAGGCATCACAAATCCATCGCCGGCGGCCGGAAGCTTCACCTGCTCCACATCCAGATACTTATTAAAATCCTCAATCTCTCTGTGCTTTTCCACATTCCACATCTCCAGGAACATTAACGTAAAGCTGCGGACCGCATCCCCTTCTACCATAATCGCCGTGTCCTTCCAGACTCCGAACCGCTCCTTTCTTCCGATATACTCATCGGCCAGATTGATGCCTCCGGTAAATGCCACCCGCCCGTCAATGACGACGATCTTTCTGTGGTCGCGATTGTTCTGGTAGGTAGAAAGCGCCGGAACCACCGGAGCAAACATATGGCACTGTATCCCCATCTCTTCCAGCTTTTTCGGGTAATGGTATGGAAGCAGGGAAAAGCTACAGGTTCCATCATACATAAAACGAACCTCTACTCCTTCTGCCGCCTTCCGTTGCAGCACCTCAAGAATCGTATCCCACATATATCCTTTCGCTATGATAAAATATTCCATAAAAATAAATCGCTGCGCCTTCTCAAGCTGTATCAGAAGCTCTTCAAATTTCTCTTCCCCACAGGAAAAATATTTTGCAGAGGTATTCTGCCAGGTCGGGAATCCGCCTCTTTCGTAGACATACTGGGACAAACGTGGGACTTCCGCACTCTCTTTTGAAAGATTCTCTGTCACCTTTTCATTCTGCATCCAGTAATGCTTCGTCTCGATGTGCATTTTTTTCAGCCATTTATTAATCCATTTGGTACGCTGCTGTGTCTCCACAAACAGGTACAGAAGTGCGCCAAACACAGGCCAGCCAAGAATGAGGACAATCCAGGAAATCATAAACGCCGGATTATCTCTCCGGTTTACAATATGTATCACCAGAATAGCCGCCAGTATTTTTAAAACGCCATTTAATAACACGCCTTTATCCTGCAAATACTGATATACCACCAGCAGAAGCAGGATTTGAAGGAAAAGGAGCAGAAAAATAACCGCAGTACGTCCATAAATAACGCCGAACAAGCCTTTTTTACCCTTTTCTATCGTCTGGCTCTCATCAATTTTTTTCTTTATTGTTTCCTTTTTTTCTCTTATCGTTTCCTTTTTATCCGTTATCATATTTACCCCAGCATTTCTATAAACGCTTCCTCCGAAAGAATCGGTATCCCTAACTCCTTCGCCTTTTTATTCTTAGATGACGCAGAAGCAGTATCATTATTAATCAGATAATTCGTTTTCGAAGTAACAGTCCCCGTTACCTTACCGCCCTTCTCCTCAATCACTGCTTTCAGCTCGTTTCGGTTCGCATAATGATGAACACTTCCTGTAATTACAAAGTTCATGCCTTCAAAAACCTGCGCCGACGCCGTTGTTTGGGGAATCTCGATTTTCAATTCCTTTAGAAGATGCTCCAACATGAGGTTATTCTTTTCCGAAGCAAAATAGTCTGCGATCGCTTTTCCAATTACCGCTCCGATTCCATCAATCGCCGCCAGCTCTTGTACATCCGCATTTCTTATTTTTTCCAGGTCGTATTGAAACGCCTTACAGAGCATCTTTGCGTTTGCCACTCCCACATTTGGAATACCAAGTCCATACAGGAGCCTGGGCTGCGTCGTATTTCTCGCGGCTTCGATACTGGCTATCAGCTTTTCATAGGACTTCTCTCCGAAGCCTTCCATTTCCACGATTGCATCACGAAACTTCTCCAGGTGAAAAATGTCGCCAAACTCTCTGATAAACCCTTTTCCGATAAATTTTTCCAGCGTCGCTTCGGACAAGCCGTCGATATTTAACGCATTTCTGCTGACAAAAAGCGTAAAGGACTTGATCTTTTTCGCCTGACACTCTGCGTTGGAACAGTACAGAGTTTCCACGTCATTGACTCTCTGTATCCGGGTCGCCCCTCCGCACACCGGGCACGTCTTAGGAATCTCTATGTTTCCGCTTCTCGTGATATTCTCCGCAATCTGAGGAATAATCATGTTTGCCTTATAGACCTGAACTTCATCCCCGATTCCCAGCTCCAGCCCTTTCATGATACTCAGGTTATGCACGCTGGCACGGCTGACTGTCGTTCCCTCCAGCTCCACTGGCTCAAAGATTGCCACCGGATTAATCAGTCCGGTTCTTGACGGGCTCCACTCGATTGCAAGCAGATGCGTATTTCTGATTTCATCTTTCCATTTAAATGCAAAAGAATCCCTCGGAAACTTTGCTGTAGTTCCCAGCGACTGTCCATAGGCAATATCGTCATAAATCACCACCAGGCCGTCCGAGGGAATCTCATATTCCGAAATTTTTCTGGAAAACCACTCCACCGTCTCCGCCACGGTGTCTTCCGTCACCATCTTATATTCCACTACCTGAAATCCCTGCCGTCCAAGCCATACAAACTGCTCTTTTCTGGAATTTTTAAAATCCACGCCTTCCGCCTTTACCAGAGAAAACGCAAAAAATTTCACATGCCTCCTGCCTGTGATCTCATTGTTTAACTGACGCACGGAACCGCTGCACAGATTTCTCGGATTTTTATACTTTGCATCTACATCTTCAATCTCTTCATTGATTTTTTGAAAATCCTGATAGGAAATCACTGCCTCCCCCCTTAAAATCAGTTCTCCTTTATAAGGGATCGAAAGAGGAATATTTTCAAACACACGGGCATTATTTGTAATGACTTCTCCCACTTCACCATTTCCTCTGGTGACTGCCTTAAAAAGCGCTCCCTCCCGGTAAGTCAGCACCACCGTCAGGCCATCCAGCTTCCAGGACATGAGCGCTCTCTGTTCTCCCACAAAGCTTTTCAATACCTCTACATCTTTCGTCTTATCCAGAGAAAGCATCGGCTGCTCGTGACGTTCTTTCGGAAGCTCCTCTAATGCCTCATATCCCACCGACGCCGTCGGGCTGCCGGCCAGAACGATTCCGGTCTCCCTCTCAAGGGCTGCCAGCTCATCATACAGCTTATCATATTCGAAATTACTTATGATCTCCCGGTCTTGCTGATAATAGGCTTTTGCCGCCTCTGTCAAAATCACTCCCAGGTCTTTCATTCTCTGAAGCTTTACGTCCATTGTTTCTACTCCGTTTCTACTCTCATTTCCCTGTCGGCCCGTTTTTCGAACCTTTCAGCAGATCATACAGAATTTCCATTTCCTGACCTGTCACCTGACGATATTCCCCTGGTTTCAAATCTCCCAGAAAAATATTCATAATACGCACCCTGCGCAGCCGCAGGACTTTACAGCCGCAATATTCACACATCCGCCGGATCTGGCGGTTCAGCCCCTGCGTGAGAATGATGCGAAAGGTAGACCTTCCTGTTTTCTCTACTTTACAGGGACGCGTCATCTGATTCAGAACGGGAATCCCTCCCATCGCCATCCTTTGGACGAATTCTTCCGTCACAGGTCTGTCGATTGTCACCAGATACTCTTTTTCGTGATAATTGCCCGCCCTCATGATTTTATTCAAAATATCCCCATTGTTCGTCATCAGCAGAAGCCCTTCGGAATTCTTGTCCAGACGGCAAATGGAAAATACTCTTTTGGAATAATCCAGCATCTCTTCCACTGTCTGATCCCCCCAGCGTTTATCCGTGGTGCATACGACTCCTACCGGCTTATTCACAGCCAGAAGTATCATTTCATTCTCTCTGACACACGGACTGCCGTCCACCAATACGTGATCTTTCGATGACACCTTCATTCCCGTCTGAGCGGTACGCCCGTTTACACTGACCCTCCCCGCTTCAATCAGTCTGTCCGCCTCTCTTCTGGAACAAATTCCGGACTCGCTCAGATATTTATTCAGGCGTACCTCCTCCCGGTTTTCCTTCTGTTCAAATTCCTGCTGCATTCTGCTCTTCGTCATTTTTCTCTCCATCCCTGACCGCTGATGAAGTACAACGCATTGCCAGTCATACTTCCGATAAGAGACAGTATACACAGTTTCCGAAAATTATTCAAGATATTCTGTTCAGAACTGCTTCATTGAACGTAAGTTTTCAGAATCTGAATATTTTCCCGTTCAAAAGCCAGAAATTCTTCTGCCAGTTCACAGGAAAAGTCACTGGTCACATGATTTTTTCCCAGCGATTCTTCCACCTGGTTCATACGTTTTGTCTCTTCTTTCAACATCATATCCGCTACATGTCCTGTGCTTACGTTCAGTGCGGTGCCCGCCTGGATAGCCGTCCATCTTTTCGTCCGGTCCAGAATACCGATCGGCTGAGGAATAACGCCCTGTTTCAGCAGTCCGTCCGCAGCTTTCTCACGAAAACTGGAATAGCGTGCCGCCTGCCTGTTCAGATCATAGGCCAGCTCCTCGTCGTACACCTTACTGATAATGCTGTGAATATCTAAAAGCGCCGCCCTGCTTCCCCTGCATATATTCTCTAAAACTTCCTGTTCTGTCTGTGATAACATGTTTCCGCCTCCTGCATTCTCTTTTGAAAATAGGATACGGCAGGGAATTGATTTTTATACAAAAAAAGAGCTGCCACAAAATATGTTTTCATATTCTGAACAGCAACTCTCTACGTTCTTTTACTGTGTCACATCTTCTTTTAAAAGATCGCTTCTGATATAGCCGGAACCATCGCTCATACGAACCTCTGTCCACCCGTTATCCAGTGTCCGGAGCCTTGTAATCGTGTCCCCTTCATTCAAAGTACCGATAATGTCTGCATCCTCTCTTGAATCGGAACGAATATTACATGCTTCTTTGGCCTGTACCAGCTTATTCACTTCCACGCCGCTCTCATTCCCCTCAGGAATCACGCTTTCCGTATCCGGTACTTCCAGACTTTCCATATACGCTTTCAAAGCGGGATCGGAATCCTCAGCCGCCTGACATGCCTGATCCACTCTCTCAATCAGATTTTTCACATCCTGCTCTGACTTCTGTTTTTCAATATGGGCTTTCACCGCCTCGTCATTATCCCAGTCCGCCACATAAAGTTTGCCGTCCTCCCCTGTTTTCAGGTAGAGTCCCATCAGGCTTGGAACCATCGTATCCAAACCTACCAGCTTTCCTTCGTAATAAGCGTAGACTACATAAGAACCCTCTTCCAGTCCATCTTTTGAATAGACGGCAATGTTATTATAACTTTCGATGATATCATTGCTTTCAATCGCCTGCTGATCTTTCTCATCCAGGGATTCTACAAGCTGTTTCAGAGTTTCAATATCTTTGTTCCCTACTGCGGTATAATATTTCTGCACCATTTCCAATATAGCCGGGTCGTTCTCTACTAATGCACTTGATGTTTCTGACTGACTCTGACTTTCTGTCTCAACTACTGCCTGCGACTGACTCTCACTCTCTTTCGGTTTATCACTTTGTGTACGCCCCCCGATAAACTTTACTGCAAAGACTGCCAGAACAATCACCAGGATTACAGCAAGACCAAGTAAGATATATCTCAGATTGTCAGAAAGCCATTCTTTAAAATCATTCAACATGCTTACCTCCATCTTTGAATTCGTATACAAAAAAAGCGCACCTGGAGGGATTCGAACCCCCGACACGTGGTACCGGAAACCACTGCTCTATCCCCTGAGCTACAGGTGCCTGCTCTTCTGTCTTTCATCTGGAAGCTTCTCCACCCTCCAGACATTAGACATCATAACACAGACCTCAAAAAAAGTCAACGAAAACAGCGAAATGAGCGATACAGGTCTGTAGTTTATGCACCAATCCTGGTTTGGCGGGGAGTTTGCGTTCCTTCCGTACGCAGGTCGGGTGGAAACGTATCTCACGCAAACGGGGGCAGGGAATTCGGAAACTAACTCCTAAGAATGTGCGGGTTCATCGCGAGAGCGCTCTTCACCTCGCAC
>CAJKKX010000014.1 GCA_905200565.1 uncultured Lachnospiraceae bacterium | reverse complement strand
TTTGTTTGACACGACCCTGATGCTGTTCCGGAACAGAGGGCTGACGGCAGAGCAGAGGTTTGCGAAAAGAGTTTTTGATCTTGTCGTGTCTTTTGTCGGCGTGGCGCTGGCCTCGCCCTTTATGCTGTTGATCGCCATTCTGATCAAAGCATATGACAGAGGTCCGGTATTTTATAAGCAGGAGCGCCTGACGGAAAATGGAAAGATTTTTTATGTTCTGAAGTTTCGCAGTATGCGGGTGAATTCCGAAAAAACGGGCGCCAGGCTTGCCATGAAGCATGACAGCCGTGTGACTCCTGTGGGCAAGGTACTCAGAAATATCCATTTTGACGAGCTTCCTCAGCTTTTTAATATTTTGAAGGGCGATATGTCCCTGGTAGGGCCTCGGCCGGAGCGCCCGGAGATCGCAGAGGAGTACAAGCGGGAGATACCGGAGTTTGATTATCGTCTGAAAATGAAAGCTGGGCTTACCGGGTATGCGCAGGTGTATGGAAAGTATAACACGACGCCTTATGATAAGCTGAAGCTGGATTTGACGTATATTGAAAATTACAGTTTCTTTCTGGATATGAAACTGTTATTCCTTACATTTAAAATCCTTTTTCAAAAGGAAAATACCGAGGGAGTGGAGCAATGGCAGGTAACGGCGGCAACGAAAGAAAAGAACGGGAATCAAAAATAAAAGGGGCGGATATGCCCCTTATTTCCGTGGTGATTCCTGCGTATAATTGCAGCAGGACGCTGGGAAAGGCGATTGATTCCGCATTGATACAGGATGTTTCTATGGAAATCCTGGTTCTGGATAACGGAAGCCAGGAGGATCTCGCGCCTGTGATGGCTGCATATCAGGAAAATCCGATCGTTCATTATCATAGGAATGAAGAAAATCTGGGGGCTTCCGGCTCCAGAAATCTTGGCGTGAAGCTCGCGCGGGGGAAATACGTGGCCTTTCTGGATTCTGACGACTGGTGGGAGGAAGGAAAACTGAAAAAGCAGCTTGCGCGGATGGAAGAGACCGGGGACGTCCTGTGTACGACAGGGAGGGAACTGGTAACGCCGGACGGGGAGCTGACGGGAAGAGTGATTCCTGTGTCTGAAGAGATCACCTACCGGCAGATGCTGGGAAGTAATTGTATCAACTGTTCAGCGGTTCTGCTGCGGACGGAAGTCGCGAAAGAGTTTCCTATGTGCCATGAGGACAGCCATGAGGATTATATTATGTGGCTTCGGATTCTGCAAAAATATGGAAAGGCATGTGCCGTGAATGAGCCGCTTCTGAAATACCGGCTGAGCAGCAGTGGAAAATCGGGAACAAAATTGAAATCCGCAGGGATGACCTTTAAGGTTTATCGCTATATGGGTTTTGGAATCGTAAAATCCTGCTGGTGTTTTGTGCGCTATGCGTTTCATGGCGCAGCGAAATATGCGGGCGCACATTTCAGGGGCAGACGAAGCGGAGTACAGAAACAGGGAGAATGACAGAATATGGAAGAAATCAAAGTATCCGTGATCGTTCCGGTATACAATACGGAACCATATCTGGAGCAATGTATAGAAAGCATACTGGGACAGACGTTACGGGAAATGGAAGTGATCTGTGTGGACGACGGCTCTTCTGACAGGTCGGTGGAGATTTTAAAAGAAAAAAGCCGTTTGGATCAAAGGCTGCGCATCCTGACGCAGAAAAACAGCGGCGGCGGCGCGGCGAGAAATCTGGGCATGAAACATGCGAAAGGAAAGTATCTGGTCTTTCTGGATTCTGACGATTTCTTTTTGCCGGAAATGCTGGAGGAGATGTCCGCACGCTGCGAAGAAACCGGCGCGCAGATCTGCGTCTGTAAAGCGAAGTGCTATCATGAAGATTTGGGATTTGAGACGCCGGAACCGGCAGCCATGCGGGAAGAATTTTTACCCAGGCAGGAGGTGTTCTGCTGGAGGGATATGCCGGAGGCTGTGTTTAATGCTTTTCATAACTGGCCCTGGAATAAGATGTTTCTGCGTTCCTTTGTCCTGGAGCACGGTTTGAAATTTCAGGAGATCAGGCGGACGAATGACCTGCTTTTTACCTGTACGGCGCTGATGGAAGCAGAGAAGATCACCACGGTCAGGAAAGAGTTTGTTTCTTACCGGGTAGGGATTGCCGGAAGCTGCCAGACGACGAATCAGGAAGCGCCGCTGGACTTTTTTTACGCATTTCTGGCGCTGAAAGAATATCTGGAGAAAAAGAATGTATTTTCCCAGGTGCAGAGAAGTTTTGTGAATCATGCGCTGGATGGCTGTATGGCGAATCTGAATTCCCAGGAGAACGGAAGGGGACAGGAGGCGCTTTATCATAGGCTGAAAGAAGAACTGCTGGAAAAGCTGTCGATCGACGGACAGCCGGAGGAGTATTTTTACGCTTATGTCCGCAGAATGTATGGATTTTACCAGGTGATGCAGAAGGGGGATTATCCGGATTTTCTGCGGTACCGGATACAGGATTTGAAAGAGGAGAGAGACCGCTGCCTGGAAGGAGACTATCAGGATAAAATGAGATTAGCAGACGGAATCCGAGGTCTTGAAAAGGAAAAGCATGATCTTCTCGCCTGCCGGGAGTATCGGTTAGGAGCGAAGATGCTGTATCTGCCTTTGAAGATCCGGAATCTGTTCCGAAGAGGCGAAAGTTAAAACAGAAAAAGAAATGCCCTGTAATCTGAAAAAGTTACAGGGCATTTCTTACATTATTCTTCAATAACGGCCCGGCCGATGGAATTATATATGACCCCGCTTCCGAGGAAAGATTCTGGTTCGTAACAGTTTCTGCCATCCAGCACGATCGCTTTCTTCATCCATTTCTTAAAATCTTCCGGCTTTAAGTCTTTGATGTTCTGCCATTCGGTAAAGATAAAGCAGATATCGGCGTCTCTCAGAGCTTCTTCGAGCGTATTGCAGTACTGAATCTCATCTGGATAGATTTTTTTATAATTTTTCACGCCGACCGGATCCCATGCTTTTACCGTGGCGCCGTCGTCCAGCATGATCGGGATGTTCACCAGGGACGGCGCTTCCCGCAGGTCGTCGGTGTTCGGTTTAAAGGTCAGGCCAAGTACGGCGATCGTCAGTCCTTCCAGAGATTCATAATACTGTTTGGATTTCTTGATCAGCTTAAGCTTCTGGCTGTCGTTGATTTCGATGGCGGCCTTGATCGTTTTTAATTCACGTTCATAGTAATTAGACATCCAGTGCAGCGCCTTCGTGTCTTTCGGAAAACAGGAGCCTCCGTAGCCGATGCCTGCATGGAGGAAACGGTTTCCGATACGGGGATCGTAACCCATGCCCCTTGCCACATCCTCAATATTGGCGCCCACGATTTCGCAGAAGTTCGCAATTTCATTAATATAGGAAATCTTCAGCGCCAGAAAATCATTCGAGGCATATTTAATCATCTCTGCGCTCCGGCGGTTCGTCAGCACAAAAGGCTGATGAAAGTTCTCATAGACCTTCTGTAAAGTCTCCTTCGCGCGGTCAGACTCCGCTCCGATGACGATGCGGGCGGCATGAAGCGTATCCGGCACGGCGGTTCCCTGCGAGAGAAACTCCGGGTTGGAAGCGACCTCGACCCACACCGGATGCTTCAGGTTTTCCTGAATCAGTTTTTCAATTTTGTCATTTGTTCCAATCGGAACGGTGGATTTCACTACCACGATACAATCATTTTCAATGTTTTCTGCGATCTGGTGAGCGACCTGGAAAACGTAGGAAAGATTAGCGGAACCATCTTTTTTTTCCGGTGTTCCCACGCCGATAAAAATGACCTCAGCCGTGCGGTAGGCAGACGCATAATCCGTCGTGAAGGTAAGCCTGTCCATGTTTTTCCGCATCAGCTCGTCCAGTCCTGGCTCATAGATCGGGGAGATTCCCTGACGCATGGTATCCACCTTTGCCTGGTCTACGTCCACACAGGTGACAGAATGTCCGGCATTTGCGAGAGCGACTCCGGTGACAAGGCCGACATAACCGGTTCCAGCTACTACAATATTCATAAATTTGCACCTCGTACATAAAATATTTTCTTATTATCCTTGCAGGCACATCATCGCGACTTACTGCCTGCGGGAATGAGCTGGATAAAGTATAGCACATTACAGGATTTCCGACAAGTGTTTGACATATACTTTAGCTTTATGGTAAAATCTTAGGATAAAGTGAAGGAGTATGCGATGTCGAAGAAAAGAAAGGTATCCGTGATACTGCCCGTCTATAATGTGGAGCGGTATCTGAAAAAATGTATGGATGATATTCTGGGGCAGACCCTGCGGGAAATCGAAGTGATCTGCATTGATGACGGTTCGACCGACGGCAGCCTGGGGATTCTGCGGGAATATGAGCAAAAGGACGAAAGAGTGAGGGTGCTTGAACAGGAAAACACAGGCGCTGCTTTTGCAAGGAACAGAGGCATGGAGCTGGCGAAGGGAGAGTACCTGTCTTTTCTGGATTCGGATGATTTTTATGAACCGGAAATGCTGGAGCGGGCATATCTGCGCGCGAAAGAGACGCAGGCAGATGTTACGATATTCCGGGGGAACCGGTATGACGATACGCTGGATACGTATCTGCCGATGGATTATTCCATCAAAGAAAAGCAGCTTCCAGGAAGAAATCCTTTTTGCTGGAGAGACATGCCGGATCGTATTTTTACCTTTGCAGTAGGCTGGGCGTGGGACAAACTGTACAGCAGGGAGTTTGCAGAGAAGGAGAAGCTTCGGTTTCAGGAGCTGCGAACCTCCAATGACTTATATTTTGTATTTTCTTCTCTGGCAAAGGCCGAAAGAATCTGCGTGATGAACGAGCTGCTGGTACACCACAGGATTCACGTCAGGGGTTCTCTGTCGGCGACGAGAGAGAAGTCCTGGAATTGT
The DNA here is from genome assembly GCA_905200565.1 of uncultured Lachnospiraceae bacterium. Next base: position 11,188 of record CAJKKX010000014.1, on the reverse strand, counting down.
TTCTATGCGGCGTGTACCGCCCTGAGAAACGAGCTTGTCTGCATGGGAAGCTATGGGGAGCTGGAGAAAGGATTTGTCAACTGGGCGCTCCATTTCTGTTTCTGGAATCTGGATACCATCGAGGGAGCGGCGTATGAGAAGGTTTATGACCTGATCTGCGGAACGTGTGACGAGGATTTTGGATTTCTGTCCCATACGAGGGACTTTTATGCACAGCCAGAGCTGTATGACAGGCTGGCGCAGATGAAAAAGACGTCCTGCACAGAGTATCTTCTGGGTGAAAAGCGCAGGCTGACAGAGGAAGTGAAAGAAAAGCAGGAACGGATCAGAGGGCTGGAACATGAGATTCGCGCAGTGAAAGCTTCCCCGACTTTCCGGGCAGGAAGAGTAATCACGGCAGTACCGGGAAAGATAAAAAGAGTGATAAAAGGGCAAAAGCCTGACTCCAAAGGAGGATGAAATGGCAAAGGTATCAGTGATCGTACCCATTTATAATGTGGAACAGTACCTGGAGGAATGTATGGACAGCCTGGAGGCCCAGACGCTGTCAGATATGGAGTTTGTCTGTGTCAATGACGGTTCTACGGATCATTCCCTGGAAATCTTAAAAAGATATGCTTCAAAGGACGGCCGGGTGAAGATACTGGACGGGCCGAACGGGGGTTATGGGAAAGCGATGAACCGGGGGCTGGACGCCTGTACGGGGGAGTATGTGGGGATTGTCGAGCCGGACGATTATGTAAAGCCGGACATGTACGAAAAGCTTTATAAGGTGGCAAAAGAAAAAAATCTGGAAATTGTAAAAGCGGATTTTCTGCGGTTTGTCACAGGAGCGGATGGGAAGCGGGTATTTCAGTATAACCGCCTGACTTCACGGGATGACCTGTACAAAAGGGTGATCGACCCGAAGGACGAGCTGGATATGTTTAAGGCGCTTATGAACACCTGGAGCGGCATTTATAAAGCAAGCTTTCTAAAAGAGCATCAGATCCGCCACAATGAAACGCCGGGGGCGTCCTTTCAGGACAATGGGTTTTGGTTTCAGACCTTCTGTTATGCGAAACGAATTTATTTTGTGGATAAGCCTTATTACAGGAACCGCCGGGATAATCCGGGTTCTTCGGTTCACAGCAGGGAAAAAGTATTCTGTATGAATGACGAATATGCGTTTATCAGGGATTTTCTGAATGCGCACCCTGTGTTTAAAGAGCGCTATCTGGGCATTTATAATTTCAAACGCTATCACAATTATATTGCTTCTTTCTACCGGGTGGGAGAGGAATTTAAAGACATATACATGGAACGCTTTCAAAAAGAATTTATAGAGGCGGATAAAAATGGCGAGCTGGAGCCGGAAATCTTCACGCCTGAGGAGTGGGAGCTGGTAAAGATTTTGATCAAAGACCGTCATGCCTATGTGTACGAAGAAAGAATTTACCGGGTTGGGATCGAAAAAGATTGGGAGATCGAGCGTTTACAGAGGGAACTGAAGAATGTGGAAAATTCCACTTCTTATAAAGTCGGAAAGGCAGTGATGTTTCTTCCATGCGCCATAAAGGAAGGCATCCTTCGGTTAAAGAGAAGCCATGAATAAAATATTGACGGTGGTGATTCCCACTTATAACATTGAAAATTATATCAATACCTGTCTGGATTCTTTTGTGATTCCGGAGATTTTAGAAGAACTGGAGGTTCTGATCGTCAATGACGGCTCACAGGACCGTTCCGGGGAGCTTGCCGAAGCTTATGTGAGGCGTTATCCGCAGACCTTCCGCATGATAAAAAAGGAAAACGGGGGGCATGGCTCCACCATTAACCGGGGGCTTTCGGAGGCTTTGGGAAAATATTTTAAAGTTGTGGACGGGGATGACTGGGTGGAGAGAGACGCTTTTGTGCGTCTGCTGGACTGCCTGAAAACATCGGATTCAGATGTGGTACTTTCCAACTATTACTGGGTAAAGGATAAAGACGGCAGCAGAAAAGCGGAGTTTTCAGAGCCGTTTTCAGGAGTTATTTACGGAAAAGAGTATCGTTTTTCCGAGATTAGTGATAAGATATTTATGAAAATGCACGGAATAACCATGCGGACAGAATTGCTAAAGGGCAGGATTCCGCCGCTGGACGAGCATTGTTTTTATGTGGATATGGAGTATGTGCTGTTTCCGGTGCCGTTCATCCGGACAGTCACCTGCATTGATGCGTTTGTCTATATGTACCGCATTGGGCTTCCGGGACAAAGCATGAATATGAAACGTATGCAGAAGAATCAGGAAAATTATGACAGGGTACTGAATCGTCTGTTTGCGTTTTATGAGGAGCAGGAAACAAAGAATGCGCCAGGCTATGTGATGGTCTATCTGGAGAATACCATTGCAAGGATGGTGGCCAGCAGGTTTAAGATTTTTCTGAGTTTTCCTTATGACAAAGGGATTCCGGGAGAGATGCGCCGGTTTGACGGAAATCTTTTTACAAAGTATCCGAAAATATACGATGCGGTTCGAAACCGGGCGGTGCTGCTTTTGCGCAGAACAGATTACAGGGCGTATTTGGCGGCCAGACTGTTATTTAAGATAAAGGAAGGGTTGAAAAAATGAGTATCTGGCAGGAAAGATTTCACGTGTTTTTACAGTATAAGGATCTGCTGAAGCAGCTTGTAAAGAGGGATGTAAAGCTGAAATACCGCAGAAGCGTCCTGGGATATGTGTGGAGTATTTTGAATCCTCTGCTGATCATGGTGATTATGACACTGGTATTTTCCAGTATGTTTAACAGGGGAAAAGGGATTGAAAATTATCCGGTATATCTGATCGCAGGACGTACCATGTTTGAGTTTATGACAAGTTCTACGAACGCAGCCATGCGTTCGATCATTGGAAACGGAGCGCTTTTGAAGAAATGCTACGTACCGAAATATATCTTCACGCTGGCGAAGGTGACAAGCTCACTGGTGGATTTCGTATTTTCCCTGGGGGCTCTGATTATCGTTATGGTTTTCACAAGAGCAAAGGTGACGCCGTATCTTCTGTGTACGCCTCTTGTTATGATTCAGCTCTATGTGTTCTGCTGCGGGCTGGGATTTTTGCTGGCGTCTTTGAATGTGTTTTTCCGGGATGTACAGCACATTTATAAAGCGATGACGACTGCATGGATGTATCTGACGCCGATCTTTTATCCGATCGCGTCGCTTACGAAGGAATTGCAGTTTTTTATTAAAGGGTTTAATCCGATGTATTATTATGTGGCCCAGTTCCGTGATATGGTGTGCGATGGCCGTTTTCCGGGACCGCGTATCTTTTGGGGCGGCTGGCTGATCGCAATCGTGGCGTTTGTCATTGGAGTCGTTGTCTTTAAGAAAAGCCAGGATAAATTTATTCTCTACATTTAAGTATGGTGAGAGCAGGCATTTGGAGGAAATGAAAAGTATGAAAGAGAATGAGTACATCATAGATGTGGATCATGTGACGATACGTTTTAATAAGGCGACACAGGGAGTAGATAATCTGAAAGAATATGTGATTCATCTGCTCAAACGCCAGCTTTTGTTTCAGGAGTTCCTTGCGGTAAAGGACGTTTCCCTGAAAGTGAAGAAAGGGGAGGCGTGGGGACTGATCGGAACGAATGGTTCCGGAAAATCCACGCTTTTGAAAGCAATCAGCGGTATCATGAAGCCTTATAAGGGAACAATCACCGTAAAGGGAGGAATTGCGCCTCTGATTGAGCTGGGGGCGGGTTTTGACCCTAATCTGACGGCCCGTGAAAATATCTATATGAATGGAGCGGTGCTGGGACATTCCGAAAAATTCATGAAAGAGCATTTTGAGGAAATTGTGGAATTTGCGGGGATTCGTGAGTTTCTGGATTCGCCGATCAAGAATTATTCTTCCGGTATGAAGGCAAGACTTGGATTTGCTGTGGCGACGATGGTAAAGCCGGAGATTCTGATTGTAGACGAGGTACTTGCTGTCGGGGATTTTCTGTTCCGGAAGAAATGCCAGAACCGAATGCAGGAGATGCTGTCCGGAGGAACCACGCTGCTTTTCGTGTCTCATAATCTGGAACAGGTGAGGAGTCTTTGTGACCACGCATTGTGGCTGGACAAAGGAGTTGCTGTGATGAGCGGAGAGGCCCAGGCAGTTTGCGACGCTTATCAGGATTTGGAGAATAAAACACCATAAAGGGAAAAGACAGGAGATAATATGGATTTAAAAAGGATCTTATTGCCTTCCGGGATGGAAGCAGCAGAAGAATTGTATTACCGCAGAGATGAAAAGATAACCGTAGGAGAAGACGGAAGCCTGAAATGCGGGCTGAACGGCAGCGTTGGATTTGATACTTATTTTAATGGCTTTTCTACGGGAAAATGGGGAAAATATACCGTTGTAAGCAGAGTACAGCTTTCCCTGGAATTTCAGGGGAGCTTCTCGGTGGAAATGGTTTATCAGTATTTGCAGGATGGAGAAGTAAAAGAAGAGATTCTGGAGAGCCGGGAAATTTTTGCTTCGGAAAGGATGGAGGCAAGGTTTGATTTTGGCGAGAACCGTCCGGAAGGAATTTTTTCGTTCCGCTGTCTGTCACTGGCAGAGGACAGTGTGATCTTTGGAGGCCATTACTTTTGTGAAAACCTGATGCCCTCTGATCTGAAAGTAAATATCATGGCGGCGATCTGTACGTTTAAGAGAGAGCAGTATGTTTACCGGAATCTGGAGCTTTTGAAACGGCAGATTCTTGAAAACCCCAGGTCTCCTCTGTACCGCCATCTGTATGTACACATTTCCGATAACGCAAAGACGCTCGATTCTTCCGTGGCAGATGGAGATTTTGTGAAGATTACACCGAATAAAAATGCAGGCGGCGTGGGCGGCTTCACCCGCGGAATCATCGAAGCGATGAGCCGGGCGAAGGAGCGCGACATCAGCCATGTGCTTCTGATGGATGACGACGCCATGATTGAGCCGGCAAGTCTGGAGACGACGTTTCTGTTTCTGTCATTTCTGAAGGAAGAATACAAAGATTTTACACTGGCAGGATCGATTCTCCAGTTAAACAAACCATATCTCCAATATGAAGAAGGGGCTCAGTGGAATGAGGGGAAGATTGAAGCGCTCAAGCATAAGGTAGACTTAAGAGATCGAAAAGTATTGCTTTTAAATGAAGAAGAGACGGAGAAAGTGGAATATGCGGGCTGGTGGTACTGCTGTATTCCTCTCTCTGTGATCGATAAGGAGAATCTTCCGCTGCCGCTGTTTATTCACAGAGATGATGTGGAATACGGCCTGCGGACAGGAAAAGGCTTTATCTATCTGAATGGTGTGGGCGTATGGCATGAAGCATTTGAAAATAAAGTCTCCGGCACGATGGAATATTACGATATCCGAAATCACTGTATCGTAAACGCCATTCACTATCCGGACTATGGGGCAAAGCAGATGAAAGTCATGCTTATGAAATGGGCCAGCTCGAACATTGCGAAATACCGTTATCAGTACGTGGATATGAATATCCGGGGGATGGAGGACTTTTTGAAGGGCGCCGACTGGTTTATGAAACAGGAGCCGGTGGCGCTTCATGCAGAGGTCGGCAGCCTGAATTATAAGACGAAGCCAAAGGAAGCCTATCTTGGATATAAAGGGATTACAGAAGAGGATTATGACTGGGACAAACTGATCACACCGGATAAATCGGACTTTATACCGGTATGGAAGAAGCTGGTTCACCTTTTGTTTATCAACGGCTATATTCTTCCGTCGAAAAAAGGAAAAGTGCCGGTCGTCCCCCCGTACAACAATATTTATAAGATGTTCCGTCTTTCCGAGGTCATCATGACGGATGCGGCAGGAAATTCCACGTCCACAAAGCGGAGCCTGAAACGGATGATACAGTGTTATAAGAATCTGTTCCGTATCATGCGCCGGATGGATAAGGAGTATGAGGCTGCGAAGCAGTCTTACCATGATCATTACCGTGAAATGACCAGCCTGGATTTCTGGAGAAAATACCTTGAGTTATAAGAAGGAAGCTTTAGAAGAGAAGAAAACTTTGGAGGAGCAGGAAACTTTGGATAAGCAGACAGAGAAAAAAGATGTGGCGGTGTTTGGGTTATGGTGGAGCTGGAATTACGGCAGCATCATGACCTATTACGCCCTGTACCGGGCCATAAAGGGGATGGGATATTCGGTCACGATGATTGACCGTCCGGGATTTCAGCCGGACGCGCCCATTTATCATTCTCATGGCAGAAGATTTGCAAAAGAACATTACGAGGCGATTACGCCTGTTTTTGGCTTCCGTGAAATGCGGGAGCTAAATCCATATGCGGACACTTTTGTGATAGGCTCTGATCAGGTATGGAATTATGGCATCAGCCGCCATTACAGAGGAGGGCTTTTCTTTAATTTTCTGGAGGATGAGAAGCGCAGAATTTCCTATGCCGCATCTTTTGGGCATCCGGGGTTTTTCGCACCGGAGGAAGAGATCGCCGTTACCAGGAAGTATCTGGAAAAGTTTGACCGGATTTCCGTGCGGGAGGAGGACGCAGTCGGGGTGGTAAACCGTACGTTCGGCTTGCAGGCGACCCGTGTGCTGGACCCGGTGTTCCTTATGGAGAAGGGAATTTACGAAGAGCTGGCCGAAAAGTCAGAGGCCGCACGCCATCCGCTGGTGAAAGGCGATTATATTGCCGTCTATCTTCTGGATGGAAATCCGGAAAAGAAAAAGGCGGCCGAATATTTGTCCGAAAGGCTTGGCCTTCCGCTGGTGGTTCTTCTGGATGGGACAATGGCGAATTTTGAGGAAAATAAGAAAAAGGCAGATCTGTCTCCTGTGGCGGAGAATCTACAGGTGGAGGATTGGTTATACTATATCGAAAATTGCAGGTATCTGCTTACAGATTCCTGCCACGGGGCAAGCTTTGCGATTCTGAATGAGAAACCCTTTGTCTGTATCGAAAATGAGGGGAGGGGGATTTCAAGGTTTGAATCGCTGGGAAAAGTATTTGGCGTCAGAGACCGGTTTGTGAAAGACCCTCTTGAAATACAAAGGCGGGAGGAACTGCTGGCGGAGCCGGATTATGGAAAGATCGGTCAGATTCTGGAGCGTGAGAAAAAGCGTTCCCTGGAGTGGCTTGGGGAGGCGTTAAGAGCACCTGTGCTGCCAGTGGGAGAAAAGGGAAATCAATATACGGCCCCGAAGCGGCCGCTGCATGATCTTGCGGCAAAGGGTTACCGTGGGATGAAACGGATGTATCGGAAGATATTCCGAAAAGAAAAATAGGAGGTTAATATGAAATACGATTATCTGGTAGTAGGAGCGGGGCTTTATGGAGCCGTGTTTGCTTATGAGGCGAAGAAGGCGGGAAAGACCTGCCTTGTCATTGATAAGAGAGATCATATCGCCGGAAATATTTACTGTGAGGATGTGGAGGGCATTCGTGTTCACCGGTATGGCGCGCACATTTTTCATACCAGCAACAAAGAGGTGTGGGATTATGTGAACCAGTTCGTGGAATTTAATCATTATATCAATTCTCCGGTGGCAGTATATCAGGATGAATTGTATAATCTGCCGTTTAATATGAACACGTTCAGCAAGATGTGGGGCATCAGGACTCCGGCGGAAGCGAAGGAAAAGATCGAACAGCAGCGGGCGGAGCTGAATATTACAGAGCCGAAGAATCTGGAGGAACAGGCGCTGTCTCTGGCGGGAAGAGATGTTTATGAAAAGCTGATCAAGGGCTATACCGAAAAACAGTGGGGACGCCCGTGTACGGAGCTTCCCGCATTTATCATTAAGCGTCTGCCGTTCCGTTTTATGTATGACAATAATTATTTCAACGACCGTTATCAGGGAATCCCCATTGGCGGATATACGAAGATTGTGGAAAAGATGCTGGATGGCATTCCGGTGAAGCTGAATACGGATTATTTTGATTTCATTCAGGAAAATCCTGATGTTGCGGATAAAACACTGTTTACCGGAATGATTGATGAGTTTTATGGTTATAAGCTGGGAACGCTTCAGTACCGTACGGTGCGCTTTGAGACGGAAAAGCTGGATATGGAGAATTATCAGGGAAATGCCGTTGTGAATTATACGGACAGGGAAGTACCGTATACGAGAATCATCGAGCATAAGCATTTTGAGTTCGGGAAGCAGCCGGTAACGATCATTTCCAGGGAGTACTCTTCGGAATGGAAACCGGGAATCGAGCCGTATTACCCAATAAATGACGAGAAGAATAATGAACTGTTTGCGCAGTACCGCGCACTGGCGGACAGGGAAGAAAAGGTGATCTTCGGCGGGCGCCTGGGCGATTACAAATATTACGATATGGATAAGGTAATCGAAGCGGCTTTGAAGCTGGTAAAGAAAGAATTGGCGTAGAAAGGAAAAGAGATGGCCAGGGAAGGTAAAAATATTCGGATTTTGCCGAAAGAGCGGTGCTGCGGCTGCGCGGCATGTTTGAATTCCTGTCCGGTAAACGCGATCGGGATGGAAGAAAATGAGGACGGCTTTCTTTATCCGCAGGTAAACGAGGAAATCTGCATTCATTGCGGAAAATGCGTGCGCACCTGTCCGGAGCTGACGCCGGCATTTAAAAATAAGAAAGAGCCGGAATGCTTTGCGGCTTATGCAGAGGATGAGATACGGATGAAAAGCTCCTCCGGCGGAATCTTCACGCTTCTGGCGGAAGCGGTTCTGAAACAGGGCGGCTGTGTCTGCGGCGTCGTGCTGGATGAAAATTTTTCAGCGGAACACAGAATCATAAGTACCATAGAAGAACTGGAAAAAATGCGTGGTTCCAAGTATGTGCAGAGCAGGGTGGGGACCGTCTACCGGGAGATCAAAGGGCTTTTGCAGGAAGGAAAACAGGTGCTTTTTGGCGGTGTTCCCTGCCAGGTGGCAGGACTGAAAGGATTTCTGAATAAGGAGTATGAGAATCTGCTGACCGTTGACGTAGTATGCCACGGCGTCCCGTCGCCGGGTGTGTTTCAGAAATACCGGACGGAAACATATGGGAAGAACCTGGCGGATTTTCAGTTTCGGACAAAGGAATTCGGGCATAACTGCAACCATTGCATCGCAACCTTGAAAAATGGGAAAAGAGTGGTCGGAAACCGGGAGAATGATGCGTATGAGAGGGCCTTTCACAGTTCGCTCATGCTGCGAAGCTCCTGCGGGGAATGTACCTTCGCCCCTGCGCCGCGGCAGGGAGATCTGACGCTTGGCGATTTCTGGCATGTGGAGAAATATAATCCGGATTTTGCGTCTGCCAAAGGCGTTTCCCTGGTACTGTTAAACAGTGAAAAGGGAGAAAAGATCTGGAAAAAGATTCGCCCGCTCCTGAAATTCTGCGAGCCGGTGCCTCTGGAGTTTACCCTGAAGCATAACCGGTTCCGAAGTAAGATTCGGATACCGGAGGGGCGGGAAAAGTTTTTTGAAGAAAACAAAAAGCAGTCCTTCCGGAAAGCCGTGGAGACGGCAAGCGGGCAGAAGTTTTCGAAAAAGGCTGCTGCGAGACAGTGGGTGAAACGGATGCTGCCGGAAAAAGTGATAAAGACTGCAAAGAAGCTTAGAGGATAGAGGGAAAAAGGATGGAACATTACGATGTGGGAATATTGGGCGTATGGTTTGGGTGCAATTATGGAAGCATCGCCACTTACTATGCGCTGGAACAGACGATCGAATCTCTGGGATATCGCGTGCTGATGGTGCACCAGCCGAGATTAAAGCCGGACGACGGCAGAATGAAGGGACGTCATTCCATACGATTTGCCAGAGAACATTATCAGATCAGCAAGTCCTATCATGTTTCGGAGATCGGGGAGCTGAATCAGATGTGCGATACGTTTGTACTTGGGTCCGACCAGATCTGGAATTATGGCGTGACAAAAATTTTCGGGCACAGTTATTTTCTGGATTTTGCGGACGATACGAAAAAGAAGATTGCTTATGCGACCTCGTTTGGTTCCGGTACGTTCCGTGCGCCGCGGGAATTTACCAGGAAAGCAGTGCGCTGTATGCGCCGGATGGATGCGGTTTCCGTGCGTGAGGCGGAGGGAGTGGACGTCTGCCGAAAGACCTTTGGCGTGCAGGCCACGCACGTGCTGGACCCGGTGCTGATGTGCGAGCCCCAGGTACTGGGAAATCTGACAAAAGAATCCCACAGAGAAGAGACAGAGCCGTTCATAGCAACCTACATCCTGGATCCGACGCCCGGAAAACGGGAGGCGCTGCTTTATGTGGCTGAGAAAAAGGGGAAAAGGCTGGTGAATATGCTGGACGGCTGGTATCAGAAATTTCCGGCAAATAAGGAAAAGCTGAATCTTGACAATACCATTGAAAATTTACAGGTGGAGGACTGGCTGTACTATTTTAAGAACAGTGATTTCGTCATTACGGACTCCTTTCACGGAACCTGCATGGCAATCCTGTTTCATAAGCCTTTTATTGCCATTGGAAATCCGGGAAGGGGCACTTCAAGATTTGAGTCGCTTCTGGGAACGCTGGGACTGACGGGGCGCTATGTGGCGGACGCCGGGGAGATTTTAAAGAAGGAATCCCTTCTGGCGGATGTGGATTATACAAAGGTGGACGCCATTCTGGAAGAACAGCGGGCTTTTTCGAGAAAATGGCTTGCCGAAGCGCTGGCGGGAGAGCGAAAGAGCAGAAAGCCGGGAGCAGGCGCCAGGTTTGGAAGCTTTCTGAACCGAAATCTTTCCAGTGCAAAGTATGCAGTCCGGGAGAGAGTCAAACCTTTGGCGAAGAAGCTTTTGAGACGGTGAGAGGAGGAAGGATTTTGAGAGGAAAGGAAAAATACAGGCCATATCTGGATATGCTGCTTCTGTTTCTGCTGGCTATGCTGCCGAGAGTGATTCTGATTTTTACAGTGGGAGGAGCGCTCCGGACGCCGATGGACGAGATGTCCACCATGTCGGCGGGCGCATATATGGCAGGGCTTGACTGGACGGAGGCAACGGCGTTTGGAAAACATTATTATGGAGGCGGCATGACGATTCTGATGGCGCCGCTTTTCCGAATGATTTCCGAACCGCAGGCGCTGTACCGCGCGTGTCTGCTTTTCTGTGCGGTTTTGCAGAGTCTGGCAGCGCCTGTTGCGTATCACATTTTAAGAAAATATTTGAGAGTTCAGAAAAAAGCATACCTTTATCTGGCGTCCCTGGCGGCTGCC
>CAJKKX010000013.1 GCA_905200565.1 uncultured Lachnospiraceae bacterium | reverse complement strand
CGTATTCTGGAGGACGGAGAAGACATCGCAGCAATGCCGATTGAATTCCCCGCCAGGTTCACAAAGAAATATAATGAAACCATCTGCAAAAAACTTGGGATTGAAGTACCCAAAGACTACGTAGCGCTTCCATAACAAACCAGACGCTCTTGTTATCATACAGCGCTTTCTGCCTAAAAAGAACCGCCAAACGGATACGCTTACCCGTTCGGCGGTTCTTTTTACCACAGAATAATATAAATCAACGTGAGGCATAAGCCAATGCAGAACAGCAGAAGTCCGAAAGAGAGACTCCTCTGAATGATTCGGTTCGACTCTTTCATCTCTTCATTTTTCATGGCAAGGATATGCACGAAATCCTTATCCCCGCCGCCATTTTTATGATGGATTTTATTCCCCAGCCACTGTAGGAAGTTCAACACACGTCCCGCAGTCAGCGTAAATCTATTTCCCTCCGGAAGCTCATGGGGCAGAGGACTGTCCCGATAAAGCGTTTTCCGAAGAATTACCGTCAGCGTATCTAAAAAACTGTCAAGCGCCCTGCATACCAGCCTGCTCACAAAGGGGAGAAATCCCAGCAGCACCGGGCGGTAGATCAGATTTTCCATATCCAGCCATGCAGGCCACGCATTGATATATACGCTCGCTCCCGCCTCGTTTTTCCTCATCAGAAGCTTCCGTATCACAACCCCATATACCAGTGCGCCGATGGCAATGGAAATCAGCGCCCCGGTCAGATTCGTCACGCTAAAATAGGAAACCGTATGTCCGCTCTCCTCCAGGTGCATCAGCCCCTGCCCAAGCTCTGCCGCCCTGTCCATAATTGTATGCGGAAACAACCCCCACACCAGCAGAACCAGGGCGCTTCCCCCCAGCGCGAAAGCGCTGGCCGGATTCATATAATTCCTGACGCCGTCAAATTTTTTCTGAACTTTTTTATCTTCATTTTCCTCAATAAAAATAGCCGTGTACAGTTTTGTCATATAAGCAACGGTCAATCCGCCGCTGAACAGGAAGATGTATTCCACGGCGCGCATCAGCCCGCCGCCTCCAAACTCCACAATACTCTCATGGAGCAGCGTCTTACTGATATAGCCTCCAAACAACGGAATCCCGGCAATCGCCAGTGCGCCGATCAGGAAAATCCCTTTCAGAAGCGGCTTCCGCTTTCCAAACCCGCGGATTTCATTTAAATCCAGCGCATGGGCATTCATGAAAATCACTCCCGCCGCCATGAAAAGCACCAGCTTAATCATTGAATGATTGATCATGTGCAGCAGCGTACCGTGTACTGCCAGGGCATTTTCTTCGCCCAAAAGCCCCTGCATTCCGATTCCTACCATGATAAACCCGATCTGGGACATCGATGAGCAGGCAAGCGTCCGTTTCAGGTCGATCGAAAAGACTGCCAGCAGTGCGCCACCAAACATCGTCAGCACGCCCACCGCCAGAATCAATGTTCCCCAGGCGGCGTCATGAAGGAACAGATTGCTGCTGATGATCAGGATTCCGAAAATCCCTGTCTTTGTCAGGATACCGGACAGAAGCGCCGAAGCAGGAGCCGGAGCCACCGGATGCGCTTTCGGAAGCCAGATATGAAGCGGAAACGCACCCGCTTTGGCTCCGAAGCCCACCAGCGCGCACACGCCCGCCGTATACAAAAGCTTCTTATCGGCACACTTCGCTGCCGCCGGGAGCAATTCTGAAATCGTAAGCGTCCCAAGCGTATGGTACAGCAGAAATAAACCCATCAGCATCACCAGACCGCCAATCACCGCTACCGCCAGATAGGTCGCCGCCGCCCGCAAAGACGGCTCATTCTCTTCCTGCGCCACCCACACATAGGAGGTAAAGGACATGATCTCAAAGAAAATGAACGTCGTGTACAAATCTGCCGAAAAGAACACGCCAAGCGTCGCCCCCAGCGTCAGGAGCAGAAACAGGTAAAAACGGTTTCTGTTTTCATGATGCGTAAAATATTCCCTGGAAAGAATCGTCGTCATCATCCACATGAAAGCCGCTACCATTCCATAAATCAGCCGGAAACCGTCTAAGGTAAAGTGCAGCCCGAAGCCGCAGATTTCCGGCATGTCAAAAAACTCCGGGATTCCTGCCGCCGCCCGTCTGCCTGAGCCTGCAAACAGAAGCGCCATCAGCACGAATTCGGCTACTGCCACAAAAGCCGCCAGTACGTCGCGCCATTTTTCACTCTTTTTGCCCACCGCATAGCAGCACAGACCTCCCAGGAACGGATAAAATACAAGAAGCGCCAAGCCCAAATTCACATTCATCTCCTGTTCCCCCTTTCTACCGCATCGCCGCCGCAACCGATTCCAGCGCCCGGATTACCGGCTGCGGATGCAGGCCAAACACAAACATCGCCACTACAAACACCACCAGCGGCAGTATCATCATCCAGTTCGGGTCCTTTACCTCCCGAATGGTATCATAGTCAAAATCTTTCCCCGGAAAGAACGCCCGGACGCAGATCGTCATCATATAGATGGCCGTCAGCAATGCGGAAACCAGCAGCGCCGCCACGCCCACATAAGCCACCGGGTTCTGGCTCTCCACCGCGGCTTTCGCCAGATTCCATTTACTGATAAATCCGCATAATCCCGGAACTCCCATCAGGGCGAGTCCGGAAATGGTAAAGATGACAAAGACCTTTGGCATCTTCCTTCCAAACCCATTCAGTTCATGGACATAATTCTTTCCCGTCTTATAAATCACCGCACCCGCACAGAAGAAGGAACAGATCTTCATCACCGCATGAAATACCATATGGCACAGCGCCCCCACCAGTCCAAGAGGCGTCATCAGCACCACGCCAAACAGGATATAGGACAGGTTGCTGACCGTAGACCATGCCAGACGCCTTTTCATATGCGTCTCCTTCAAAGCCCGGCTGCATCCATATACGATTGTAAAGATTACAAGCGCCATCACCACATATTGCGCCCAGGTGCCCTTCAAAAGTTCTGTACCAAAGCTGTAATAAGTCACGCGCATAATCGTAAACGCCCCCGCCTTTACCACAGCCACCGCATGAAGCAGCGCCGTTACCGGCGTAGGCGCCGCGCCCGCCTTCGGAAGCCAGGCCGAGAACGGCCACATGGCTGTTTTCACCGAAAATCCGCAGAAGCACAGCACATAAATAAGAAGCAGCAGATTTTTCTTCTCCCCCAAAGCGGCCATATCCAGCACACCGCCCGGCACAAAGACCGAGGTCGTTCCATAAGTCAGAATAAAGATCATACCGATAAACGCAAACGCCGCCCCGCCCAGGGAATAATACAGATAAGTACGGCTCGCCAGAATCGCTTCTCTGGAAAGCGTGTGCATAATCAGCGGAAGCGTGACAAGCGTGAGCATCTCGTAGAAGAAATACATCGTGAGAATATCCTCCGCCAGCGCAATCCCCAGCGTCACTCCAAAAGTAATTACATAAAACATAAAGAAAAACTTCTCATGTCCCTCATGTTTCATATATTCAAAGGAATACAGGGTAGCAAGCGGCCACAACACCGCCAGGATTCCCGCAAAAACCGTTCCCAGTCCGTCCAGGCGGAAGCTGATGCTTAAGTTTCCGGTAAACCGGAACAAAACAAACGCTTCCTCCGGTCGGTGAAACAGCAGCGCCAACACCAAGACAGAGTTCAAAAGCACTACACTTTCAATATAAACCATCATCTGTGTTCTGGTTTTAAACGGAATGAGAGAGACCAACGCACCTGCCAGGATTGGCAGAAGCACTACAATTACCATCATATACGCACTCATTTTCTCTCCTCCTCTACATCAATGTTTCCGCAATCCGGCTTACGTACTGAATCATCGGATTCGGAAAAACGCCAAGCAGAACCGCCGCACCCGCCAGGATTGCGAGCGGCAGCAGCATTCCCATTTTCGGTTCCAGCTTCTTTGGCTCGCAGACGCCTTTTTCACTTCCGGGGAAAAATCCTTTCATCGTCACCGGAAGCAGATAGCCTGCGGTCAGAAGAGCGCTGACCAAAAGCACCACGGGGCCAAGCCATCCAAAAACCCCCACACCCGCTTCCAGCGCCCCCTGCGCCAGGTACCATTTGCTGATAAATCCACTGGCTGGCGGAATTCCGATCAGCGCCAGAGACGCAAACGTATAGCACCAGAGGGTTTTCGGCATCTGCTTTCCAATCCCCGCAAGCTCGTCCACTCTTGTTTTCCCACACTGGAAAATAAAGATTCCAGCCGTCAGAAACAGGGCGCATTTGATAAAAGCGTGGAACACCGTGTGAAGCAGCGCCCCCGTCATCCCCACAGGAGTCAGCAAAGACAGCCCAAACAGAATGTAGGAAATCTGGCTTACCGTGGAATAAGCAAGGCGTTTCTTAAACACCGGCTCCCGAAAGGCCAGTAACGAACCCATAAATACCGTCAAAAGCGCCAGTACCATCCATGCGGTCTGCACCCAGGTTCCACGCAGGAAGTCCGCACCTACGACATAATAGACCACACGGATAATCGCCAGTACGCCGGATTTTACGATAATACCGGATAACACGGCCGACGCCGGTGACGGCGCTACGGGATGCGCCGCAGGAAGCCAGGCGTGAAGCGGAAACATCCCCGCTTTCGCCCCAAATCCAACGAGCATCGCAAACACCGCAATCAGAAGAATTCCCGTATTTTGTGACGCAAGAACCGTATTCAGGGAACCTCCCGCCACAAAAGTCAGCGTGTCACAATATTTATATAGGAAGAAAATCCCAAACAAGCCCAGATAAGCGCCACACATGGAATAAAACAGGTACTTAAGAGCCGCCATAATCGACTCCCTGGAGCCATTGTGCAGTACCATCGGCATAGAGGTCAGCGTCATCAGCTCATAAAACAGATACAGCGTTACGAGATTTCCCGCAAAATCCAACGCTACTAAAACGCCATACACCAGAAGATATACGCCAAAAAACCTCTTTTCCTCCCCCTCATGTTCCATATAAACAAACGCATAAATGCCTGCCAGAATCCATATGACTGTCACGAAAGTAACAAACAGCCTGCCGACCGCATCAATTTGGAAGAAGATTGGAATATCCTCCATAAGATAAAACAGCGTCACGCTTCCATCCCCGTTCCATGCAGACCACAATGCCGCCGCTGCGGAGACAAGCAGCACCGCCCCCGTCACCAGATGTACCTTCCCCCGTTTCTCCTCATCGCTCTTTCCGTATTTCAGATGTTCATAAAAAGAAGACGCCAGCAACAGGATTCCTGCAAGCGACGGCAGAAAAATCGGTAATAAAATCAACTTATCCATGATTCTCTCCTCCTATTTAAGTTGTAACGCCCCCTCACCTCTGTTCGGCGGCAACTCGTCGGAAGACATTTATAAAAATGCTTCGCATTTGTCTTCCTCCTATGCAAACATGCTCAGGCCATTTTCGATGAGCATGATGATCGGCCCGGAACACAGTCCCAGAAACAGATTCAATACAACAAAACAGATCAGGGCAAAGGATTTTGCCGGCTCCTCCGTCATTGCCACCTTCTTGAACTGCTTCTTTTCCAGAACTGTCTTTCTCTCCGGCGTGTAAAGACGGATCACGGTTTTCATAAAATAAACCGCATTCAAAATCGTACTGATCGCCAGTGCAATCAGCGTAGGCAGCATCTTTTCCATACTCCCAACGCCCACGCCCGCCTGCGCAAACAGGAGCTTCGAAATAAACCCGGAAAACATCGGTATCCCCACCATAGACAGCGAGCCGACGGTAAATGCGATTCCCGAAAGCTTATTCCGGTATCCCGCCCCTGTCAGATCAAAGAAATCCGTACTGTCCCCCGAAACCTCCGTAATCCCGGAAGCCGCCACGAACAACAGCGCCTTTGTCGCCGCATGGGATACGATATGATAAATACTGGCCACGATACCAGCCGTGGTTCCAAGACCAAATCCCATATAGATATAGCCGATCTGCGCCACCGAGGAATAAGAAATCATTCTTCGGATATTGTTCTCCTTAATGGCGCTCACAGAACCCATAATCATTCCCAGAATGCCAAAGACAAACAGGACATTGATTACCTTGCTGTCCCGCACGATGTCAAAGCCAATCACACGGTAAAAAATCTTCACCAGCAGGAAAATATATCCTTTGGAAACCAGAGATGACAAAATCGACGCCGAAGAGAGGGTAGAGTATCCATAAGCATCCGGCAGCCAGCTATGGAATGGATACAGTGCGCTTTTGATGGCAAGTCCCACCGACATCAGCCCCACGGCAACCAGCAGAGGAATGTGATAGCTTCCGTTTGCATGGATGAGGGCTACCTGTTCCTGAATATTGCTCATCAGAAGGTGTCCGGTCAGGTCATATAAAAAGCAGATTCCCAAAAGCAACAGACCGGAGCCTAACAGACTCATAATCATATAACGTGTGGCAGCCACCAGCGTCCGCCCGTTCTGGCGGATCATAATCAGGCCGCACGCAGAAATCGTATTAATTTCTACAAATACATAGGCCGTAAACAAATCGTTCGTATAAATCAGAGCCAGAAGGGAGCACAGCAGAAGGTTCACCATAATATAGTAAAGATTCTGTTTGGTATCCTCGATCTCCTCCTCCCGCTCCCGGATTCCACCCAGCATACACAGCAGCATAATCACGCAGAAAAACACTGCCATCGCCGCCTCCAGCACTCCTACACGGATTTCATTTCCCCAGGGCGCCGGAAAATGTCCCATCGTATAGACATATTCCTGCCCGGTACCCAGCACGAATGCCAGGACTGCCGTGGACATGGCTCCGATGATGATAATCACCGCCGCATTCACCCATTTTGCTTTCTTTCCATTCAGAACGGAGCAGAGCGGCCCGGAAAACAGGGAAAGAATAATGGAAATAAACGGAAAATTCTGTACAAACGCCATTACAGCCCCTCCTTCCTGAGCCTGGTGGAAATCTCGTCCAAATCCAGCGTGTGATATCTGCGGTACAGACGAATCGTCAGAGACAGCATCAAAGCCGTTACGGACACCGATACCACGATACCGGTAAGTACCAGACCGCTCGGAATCGGATTGATATATGCCTTTACACTCTGCACGCCATTTGTCACAATCGGCGCTTTTCTTCCTCCGATATAGCCTTTCAGCGCCAGAAACAGATACATGGCTGTATCCATGATATTCAGGCCGATAATCTTTTTAATCAGATTTTTCTGTAAAAGCAGGTTGGAAAACCCGATTCCGAACAGAATCATTGCTACTGCTTCCCCATAATTATTCAAAAGATTCGTAAGGTTCATATCAATACGCTCCTTTCCTGAACATGACATAGAACGTGTACATCGTCCCTGCAACTACCAAACCCACGCAGATATTCAGAATCAAAATCAGGCCGCTGCTTAAAATCGCGCCCGGCGTTCCTAAGGGAATCACACTCTCGATATGATTTGCCCCGGTATAGAACGAATAGCTCTTCGCCAGCGCATAGCATGCCAGCGCACAAAAACTCAGTCTTTTATACGTCCTTTCATTGAAGAATCGTTCCGTCTTTGCAAAGCCGAAAGCATTCAGATACAGGATCAGGCCCGCTCCAATCACGGCTCCTCCGGAAAATCCGCCGCCTGGCCCCAGATGGCCGCCGAGAATCACATAAATGCCAAAGATCACAATCGGCGGAACCAGAATCCGTGCCACCGTCTGAAGGATCACATCATTCTTCGGCTCGTAAATCCGGTCCTCTTCCATCTCATAGCCTATTCCGTGGCTTCCCTTTTTGCTCTTGTCATGGCGAAGCAGAATCAGTACGGTACAGGTCGCAATAAACAGTACATGGGACTCTCCCAGAGTATCAAACGCACGGTAATCCAGAATCATTCCTGTTACAATGTTGACCGCTCCCGTCTCCTGTAAGCCGTTTTCGATATAACGGGCGGCCACTTCGTTGTTCACCGGGTTGTCCGGGTTTCCGAAAGTCGGCAGTCCGGACACCGCCGCCAGAAGCATGGCCACCAGGCAGATGCAGAACAGCACGCTGGCCACACGGTAAAATTTCGTGAAAACGAGCACTTCCGAATTATGTCTGGTATCATAGATGCGTTCCTTTAGCTTTTTTCGTTCCTCCGCGCGCTTTCTCAGCGTTGCTTTATCTTCCGAAAATTCCTTCTGGGGCTTCATTTCCACCGTATCCAGAAACGGGTCCTTCGTCCCTTCAAACCACTGTTTCAATTTGTAGGAAAGGCTTTTTTCATATTTCTCTTCCGGTACTTTCTTACTCATCGCTCTCTTCCCCCTCGTTCTCTTCTGTCTTTATAATCGCATGGATTTTTTTGAGCGTGACAAAAAAAAGCACGCTCGTGACCCCGGCTCCTACCGCGGCTTCTGTAATCGCCAGATCCGGAGACTCCAGCAAAATCCAGACAATCGACATCACCAGGCTATATGACATGAAGATCAGGATAGAATTCAAAAGGTTTTTCGACAAACTGACCGATATGGCGCACACGATCAGAAATCCGAACAGAATATACATAAAAATCCGCATATTATTTCTCCTCCTTTTCCTCTTCTAACTGTTTCAGCGTCACTGTCCGGTAATGCTCCTCCTTCTCTTCATCCGTCGTCACTTCCAGACGCGCGATCAGGTGAGAAGATACCGGAGACGCAAACCACAAAAAGATAATGACAAACAGAAGCTTTAAGGAAGTAAAATTCCAGCCGCTCATCAAAATCAGTCCCACCAGAGAAAATCCGATGCCCAGGGTATCTCCCATCGCCGCCGCGTGCATACGGTTCAGTACGTACTTAAAACGAAACACCCCGATCATTTCAATCATAAAAATTCCCAGCCCGCAGAGCATCAGCAGCGCCCCCGCCAGAAAGCGAATCCATTCAAGCACTTCCATGTTTCTTCTCCTCCTCTTTTCTTTGCCTGTAAACACCCATATAAACCTTCGTCAGCACAATCACCGCAAGAAAACTGATCATCGCATAGATCAGACAAATATCCGCCAGATATCCCTCCTCCAGCATCAGCGCCAGAATCGCAATAATAACCATGACCATCGTTCCCATCATATTAACGGCGACGACCCGGTCAGCCACCCGCGGGCCTATGATGGCACGAATCAGACACAGTACGACCATGACTGCAAGAAAAATCAGGACTGCCATAAAAAAGATATGGTACGCTCCTTCAAGACCTGGTACTCCTCTTCCCATTTTCTCTCCTCCTTCTAATCCTGCTCCATCTCGGAAAGCAGCTTTACAAACACAGAATCATCCATTCCGTCCGCCAGGCTCTCATCCAGACAGTGCACTACATAAGAATCTTCCTCCAGATGCACGGTAATGGTTCCCGGAGTCAGCGTGATCGCATTTGCCAGAAAGGCCCGTGCAGACGGCGTCTTTAAATCTGTACGAAAAGAGACAAGCGTCGGCTCGATCTCCTCCCTCTCAGATAGAATCATGGGAATCACGGCGAAATTCGCCTTGACAATCTCCCGGATCAGCACACACACATAACGCAGGAATTTCCCGATGTTTTTCAGATTCTTTTTTTCCTTTTCGATACTGTAATCCATAAATTTGCAGGTAAACGCAAACACCGCTCCTGCGATCACGATTCCAAACAGGCAGATCTCCAATGTGAAATTCCCATTAAAAATCACCCATAAGAAAAAATATAATAAGTACATACTGTATTCTCCACCATCCTTTCTCCTTGTCAAAACCGCTCTGATTATAACTCTTTCTACACCTTTCGTCAAACTGAAAAGGGACTGAATTTTAACTGTATTTTTCCAGAAAGATTCCTGCACAAACAGAAAATTTTCATTGACAAACCAGAGAGTAGCGTGTAGATTAAATATAGATATCGAATAATATCGTTGATTCGGTAGGTGAGGCTACCGCAGGGATATGGACTGCTGCCGCGAAGCTGTGGAGACACAACGAGAAGGTCAGCAGGTGACGTCGTAGAAGGCGCCACTTAATGCAGTTTCACGCCCTGTGATGCTAAAGCTTGAACGGTCTACGGGTTTTTTAATGCGTACCACTGTTCATACAGTGGTTTTTTATTATTTTTCTAAAAAAGGAGGCGAAATCATGGACGCAGACAGTTGCAGTAGCGGCACGGCAAAAGTTCCTATACCAAACGGCGGCACGATTCTGTGTCCATTTCGCCGTTTATCTTTCTAACGGATTCTTTTGTTGTGTCTTTACTCACTATCTGTACTTTTCTGATGTCTTCAGGAGAGTATCAATTAGTTAAAATACGAAACAGGAGGAAAGACCAATGACAGATGCTTTTGAAACCTTGAAAAAAAGTATCAAAGCTCTGGCGGAAGAGAAAAAATATGCGACCCTCCGTGATATCCTCACGACCATGAACGCAGCGGACGTGGCTTCTTTATTTGAGGATATGACAGAAGAAACCGTTCCTCTTCTGTACCGCCTGCTCCCCAAAGAGCTGGCTGCCGATACTTTTGTCGAGATGGAACCCGACACGCAGGAAATGCTGATTCGGGGATTTTCCGATAATGAATTAAAAGAAGTCGTCGATGAGCTGTATGTAGATGACGCCGTCGACCTGGTAGAAGAGATGCCCGCTAACGTAGTGAAACGTATCTTAAGCCAGGCGGACGCCGAAAAGCGAAAGATGATTAACACTATTTTGAAATATCCGGATGATTCCGCAGGCAGCATTATGACAACAGAGTTTGTGGAGCTTCGCCCGAAAATGACGGCAGAGGAAGCGATCCTGCATCTTCGCCGCAGCGGTATCACAAAAGAGACGATCAATAACTGCTATGTCTGCGCCAAAGGCCGACAGCTCGTCGGCGTCGTGACGATCCGCGATCTGATTATGGCGGATTCCGGTCAGACGATGGAAGAGCTGATGGAGGACAACATTATTTCTGTATCGACCCTGGAAGATCAGGAGACAGTGGCGCAGCAGTTCAGTAAATATGGCTTTCTCGCCATGCCCGTCGTAGACCGGGAATCCCGTCTGGTCGGTATCGTGACTATCGATGATGTGCTAGACGTTATGGAGGAGGAGACCACCGAGGACATCGAAAAGATGGCCGCTATCGTACCTGCGGATAAACCGTACCTGAAGCAGACGACCTTCGATTTGTGGAAAAGCCGTATGCCGTGGCTGCTGCTTCTGATGATCTCCGCCACCTTTACCGGACTCATCATCACCAGCTTCGAGACCGCCCTTGCGAAATATGTCATCCTGACTGCCTATATCCCCATGCTGATGGACACTGGCGGTAATTCCGGAAGCCAGGCCTCCGTCACCGTGATCCGTGCCCTTTCTCTGAAGGAAGTGGAGTTCCGTGATATTTTCCGTATCATCTGGAAGGAAATCCGCGTGGCGCTGCTCTGCGGACTGACACTTGCCGCCTGCAATTTTGCCAAGCTGCTTTTCTTTGACCATCTGACCATCATGGTGGCGTTTACGATCTGCCTGACGCTGCTCGTGACGATCTTCTGTGCAAAGATCGTAGGCTGCTCCCTGCCGTTACTCGCATCCCGTCTGGGCTTTGACCCGGCTGTCATGGCGAGTCCCTTTATTACTACGATCGTCGACGCCATTTCTCTGCTGGTTTATTTCCAGTTCGCAACGCATCTGCTTGGATTGTCCTGACACGGGAATCTTCCTATTTTGCAGCAGATAAAAAATATCGCATCCGCTTCCGCGCTGCGATATTTTTTATGACCGAAAACTTCATTTTCTCTCATGTAGACTCCACGACCCGGCTGTATCTCCGAATCGGATACATCCCGTCATGCGCTTCTCCCACTCTCATCTCAGACATATGGGCAGCTCCGGTGACCCGCACAACCCCCGCTTTAAAAAGCTGCTCCTCCAGGTACGCCCTGTCCTCCTTCGGGCAGATCAGCCCTGCCGTCTGCAAATATCCTCTGTTTGGTTTCAGAGATTTGACGATCCGTGTCCGTGGCAGCGGCTTCACCCAGCAGTTTCGAAACAGATAAGACAGCTCAAGGGTGGAATCCTGTGCCAGAATCACACTGACGCCCTTCCCTCTGAGGACCTTCCGTGCGGTGAAGGCAGCTTCCAGTTCCTCGTTATACAGAGAAATGCTTACCTTCCCCCGGATTTCCAAAGGAAGCTTTGGCACATGCCTGCTCTCCTCCTCCAGCAGTGCCAGAAAACGCCTCCCAATCCCCTCTACCACCGCCATATCCTCTGTGTCCACAAAAAGACCCTGGCAAGAGCTGCATAAAAGTTGATTTGTCGCACAAATATGCGCTGCCAGCGCCCGCAGCTCCTCCTCTCCGGCATCCGGCGTGAGGTAGGCAAAGCTCAGCTTATGTCCCCAGCTTATGATCTGTGTCGCCGGGTCTGCCAGATTTCTGGCGGCACGGATGGCCTCGTCTCCTCCCCATACGACAATGGCATCCGCCAGACTCCCAAGCTTCTTAAGAAGCGCCAGGTTCGTGGAAGGAATATCAAAAACAAAGATATAGGGCGCAAGCTTTGGTTCTATTTTCACCAATTCGTGCAAAAGAAACACCGATAACCCGTCGTCTGTAGAAGGCAGCTTTAGCAGATTGATATTTCCGGCAAGGAGTCCCTCGATCACGCTGTAAAAAGGAAGCCCTTCCGCATTTCCGGCGGCAATGTGGAACAGGATGCCAAGAGGCATATAACGTCTCCGAATCCTGCTTCCTCTGGCCGTATCGAGATACTCCCCGTTTTCAATCAGGCATCCCAGCTCTGTCTGATATTTATATTCCAGATTTTCACGCTGAAAGAAAACAACCGCTTCTGCAAGCTGCCGTTCGGTAAACACTCCCTGCGCCAGAAGCGGCTTTAGCGCCGCATCGTAAACCCCCTCCTGAATTTTCTCTGCCAGCATTCCGCAGGCATCCAGGACTTCCGAAGCCTTGATTTCCCCTTTCTGAATCGTCTGAACACAAAAATCCTGTAGCCCTTCCAGTACTGTATTTAATTTTTCCTCCGACAGAAGCTTTCCGTTAAACAGAATCATAACTGCTCCTCCATTGCGCTTTTTAACAGATTTTCCGCACCTGAGGCACAGGTCGTAATATCCTCCACGCCCACACGTCCCAATATTTCCAGCCAGGGCGTTAAAATCCCACATCCACATTCCTGCGCATCATGCAGGATTCCAAGATCATCCGTCATGACACTCACAACCGGCGTGCTGTTTACCATTGGCGTAATCAGATTCACCAGTCCCGGTGTGCCGTTTGGTACAGGCGCATAAGTATCTGCGTCCCGAATCACCGCCCTGGCGTAGATGGGTACATGAAAATGATGGTTCGGACAGGTGCAGTACAGGACAGGATGTTCTGCCGCACCGAAAAATTCCCAACAGCTTTCTTCTGGAATTCCCAGTACCTCATAGACCAGACGGTACATGGTTTCTTTCTCGACTTTCTCCGAATAATGCTTCTTCCAGCCCCCGCCAAACGCGATTTTAGAACCTTTGGGCATTTTCAGGCGAATCCCTTCTTCCTTCATCTGGTTCAAAAGCCGCCAGGCATGAAAAGGGAAACCGGAAATCCGCACCGGAAACCTCTGACGGCTCAGCCGGATCAACTGCTCTTTCACCAGGTCAAGCCGCAGGGCATACTTGCCCTTTTCATAAACCAGCGCATAGGTTCTCGACAGTGCGGGCGTAAACCAGGTCTGTCCGTATGCCGTTTTCATGATGACCATGCTCTCATGCCGGTTATATTCATAGCCCAGGATGACATAATGGCTGGGAATGGCAGAAAACAGCTTATGCTTTCTGCCCATTGCCAGCACCATTCCCAGACCCGCCCACAGACTTTTCAGGTCAAACCCTACGCTGCTCTTATTTCCGCTGGTTCCCGAAGAGGTTGTATTCATTTTCAGTTTTCTCTCCGGCACGGACACCATCCTGTGATGCTTCAGATATAAAGTGGGCAGAAAAGGAAGCTCTTCCGGCGTCCTCAGATTCAGAAGTCTCTCGCGGGTAAATCCCTTCGTCAAAAGCAGCCTGCGGTATTCCTCACAATTTTCATATTGAAACAGAGCGTTTTCTATAACTTGCTGTAAAAACAACTCTCCCGTATTCTCCAGATCGTATGGATCTTTCCCCCAAAATAAAGGGTTCACGCTTTTCCCTCCTTATACCTCCCGCTTTTCATAAAGCTTCACGGACAGTGCCCAGGACGCCATAAAAAGAACAACGGCCAAAAGAAACCCTGCCAGTGTCACAATTCCTCCGCTGATCGAAATCCCCTGCAAACCAGATTCCCCGAAGAACATACTCACAACGCCAAACAGTGCAAAGACAGCCACCAGCATCACATAGTAAAACACACGCCCTTTTTCCGCCCCCAGTTTAAACACTGGCGGAAGCATGATACTTGGAACCAGCAGCCCTAACAGCGGCATCATGCCAACCATCCTGAAATATGCAGCCCCCGAACCGCCCTGCCCCAAAGAAACTACATTGCGGATCATCCCCGCCGCCCCCAGAAGAAGCACGGTGGCGGCTACATAGAGAGCGGTAATCAGATACTTTGCCGTAACCATTTGCTTTCTTGTATAGGGAAAGACATTCGCATAGACCTCCCATCTGCTTCTCTCATCATAAGAGATCAGGCTCACCGGTATAATTCCCGTCAGAACCAGCGGATAAAACATCAGAAACGTACTCTCTGACCATATTGAACACACGGCAAATACGATTGCAATCACAAAATAGCTTCTGCAATATTTGTTCACCGTATAAAATTCTTTCCGTAACAATCCTTTCATCGTTCATTTTCCCCCTTTATCATAAACACAAACAGTTCCTCGATGCTGATCGGGCTAAGCTCCGTCCCCGCAGGCGCCGCATCCCTCTTTACAATGGCCTCGACTCCATAGGCCGTCTCTCTCTTTCCCTTCACCGCTCCCGGTCTCAGCTCCCGCAGCATCCCGGCAGTACAGTGCATCACTCCGTATTCCTCCAAAAGAGCGTCTTTCTCTTCGCAGAGTACCAAGCGGCCTTTATGAAGAAAAGCGATATAGTCGCAGAGCCTTTCCAGATCGCTCACGATATGGGACGAGATCAAAATCGAGTGGCTCTCCTCTCTCGTAAATTCACTCAAAAGCCCTACTACCTCATCCCGTACTACCGGGTCAAGGCCGCTGGTGGCTTCATCCAGAATCAGCAGTTTCGGGTCGTGGGACATGGCCACCGCAATCCCCAGTTTCATCTTCATTCCTTTCGAAAAGTCTTTAAAAGGTTTGTTCTCCGGCACGGAAAACTTCTTTAAATATTCCTGATATGTCCCGGCTTCCCAGTTTCGATAGGTGTCTTTCATGATCTTCCCCACCTGCTTTGCCGTCAGGCATTCGGGAAATCCCACTTCGTCCATCACGACCCCTACGTCCTCTTTTATCAGCGAAATATTTTCCTGATTGTCTTTCCCCAGAATTGTGATACTGCCGGACTCTTTGTGAATCATATTCAGTATTAATTTGATCGTTGTACTTTTTCCTGCCCCGTTTTCACCGATCAGACCCATGATGCAGCCGGTCGGCAGGGGAAGCGTCAGATTTTCCAGACGAAAATCCTGATATGTTTTTGTCAGATTCTTAATCTCCAATGCGTTCATTGCCTAATCCTCCCAAAGAATTCCAAACATTTCAATAATATCTTCTTTACTCAGGTTGCAGGACGCCGCCAGCTTCATAATCTCCTGCATAGATTCTTCAATCTTCTTCAGATTTGTTTCCCTCAACAGCTCCACATTTTTCGGAGCTATGAAACATCCTTTCGCGGGCAGCGTGTAAATAAATCCTTCCTTCTCAAGTTCATCGTACGCCCTTTTCGTCGTAATCACGCTGATTCTCAAATCCTTTGCAAGATTCCGGATAGATGGCAGCGCCTCGTCCTCCTGCAACGCCCCGCTGATGATCTGATTCTTAATCTGCGAATAAATCTGATCGTAAATCGGCGCGCCGCTCTTATTATCAATAAAGATGTTCACTCCTTCACCTCTTTGTTATTTTGTATATATGCAGTATATACACTTGAAACAGTTTTGTCAATATCTCTTTCGAATTTTTAGTAACTATTCAGCCATCCAGCCAGATGCGGCATATGAGCGGCGCAAGCTTGCTTGCAGAGCACATGATGTGC
>CAJKKX010000012.1 GCA_905200565.1 uncultured Lachnospiraceae bacterium | reverse complement strand
TACATACAATGATACTAAAACCGTAAGTGAAGAAAAGACGGAGGGTGAAGAAAAACAGGAGAAAGAAGCAGGTCAGGATAAAGAAGAAAAGGAAGTGATTCCCCACGTGTCCAGCGAAGAAGAACTGTATCTGGCGCTGGCGGATATGATGCAGACCAGAGATATGGGGCTGGGGCTTATGGCAGAGGATGGAGCGTCAGTTTATGAAATGGAAAAGGCGGAAGAGAAAACAGAAGCGACGGCAGAGGAAAGTATGGGCTCGGCGGAGAAGGCAGATGATTTTTCACAGACGAATCTACAGGAAGCCGATGTGGATGAGGGAGATATTGTAAAGACGGATGGAACCTATATTTATGCGCTGTCAGGCAGCAGGCTTTGTATTGTAAAAGCTGTGGACGGCAGGATGGAGAAAATGAGTGAGATCGCCCTTCCGGGGCAGGAGGATGTGGAAGAAATGTATCTGGATGGCGACAGACTGCTTCTTCTGGCGTCGGGAAGTGAAGCCTCTATGGATGAGGAAGAGGAGGATGTGTATTCTGTTGACAGGAAGAGCTTTACGAAAGTATACACGTATGAGCTTGGCGACCGCAGGAAGCCGAAGCTTTCTGGAAGCGTTACACAGGAGGGATATTACAGGACTTCCAGGAAAAATGGAGATACCCTGTATCTGTTTACAGAGTACCAGCCTATCCTGAAGGATACCCGTGACGGAAGCAGCTATCTGCCGGAGGTCCAGGGAAAGGCGATGGGCGTGGATGATATTTATCTGCCGGAGTATGCGAACCGTTCCAATTATCTGGTCATTTCCTCCGTGGATGTGAAGCAGCCGGATCAGGTCATTGACCGGAAAGCGATCGTATCGGCAGCGGAACAGTTTTATGTGAGCGCGGAAAACATTTATACCATCGGCTATCATTATGAAAATGGAAGAGACTATACGCAGATTCTGAAATTCCATTACCAGGACGGGAAAATAAAAGCCGCAGCGGCTGGAGAAATCAGAGGGTATGTAAACGATAGTTTTTCCGTAAATGAATATAACGGATATCTTCGGGCGGTAGCGACAGACTGGAACAATGACGAGGAGATGACGTATCTCTACGTACTGGATGAAAATCTGGAAATCTGCGGGAAAATCGAAAATCTGGCGCCGGGCGAGAGCGTCCGTTCCGCAAGGTTCATGGGAAACACCGGATATTTTGTGACTTTCCGGGATACGGACCCGCTGTTTTCTGTAGATTTGACAGACCCGAAAGAGCCAAAGATTCTGGGAGAACTGAAAATTACCGGATTTTCTTCTTATCTGCATTTTTACGGGGAGAATAAACTTCTGGGAATCGGCAACGAAGTAGACCCGGAAACCGGAGAATATCAGGGGATTAAGCTTTCGATGTTTGACGTCTCCGACCCATCGGATGTGAAAGAAATCGATAAGTACGTGATCAGGGACTCGCATAGCTGTCCGGGGCTTTATAATTACAAGGCGATCATGATCAATCCGGCGAAGAATCTTTTTGGATTGGAATGTGAAAATAATTACCTGGTCTTTTCCTATGACGGGGAAAAGGGCTTTGTGAACGAGTTTTTGTATGAGCTGCGGAAGAAAGAAGAATGGGATGCAAATGGGAACGTCCGGGGACTTTATATCGGAAGCACCCTGTATCTGTCTAACAGCGGCGGACTGAAATCCTTTGACATGGAGCAGGGATATGAGAAGATTGAAGAACTGACGTATTAAGGAGGAGACGGATGAAGAAAAAAAGAAAAGTGATGACAACCTGTACGATTCTTCTGCTGGCGGTCTGTGCTGCCGCGGCATGGAGAGCCGGCTGGCAGCCAGGAGAACAGAAAAAACCTGCCGGGGAGGGGACATATGAAGAGGATAGCGAGATGGAAGAAGACATCGTGACGAAGTCATACGTGATATACCGTGAATCTCCCACTTTTTATCTGGTATTTAGCGAAGAGGGGACGCCGTATGATCCCGGACAATTCGATGCGGATGAGATTTACGGCGAGAATGGGGAGAAGATTACGGAGGACGAACTGGATACAGGCGACAGGGTGAATGTCACGACAAATGGGGAAGTGATGGAGTGTTATCCACCTGTATTCGGAAAGGTTCTGCGTATAGAAGTGACGAAGAAGGCGGATGAAACGGAAAAAGAGGAATGCACCCGCAGATATAAAGAACTGCTGGCAGAGGATCTGGGAGAGGCGGAAGAACCAGACCCATCGGAGCCCCCGGTTATGCGGATGAGCTATACGGAGGGGGAAACGGTCTGCTGTGCATTTCTTACCAGGGGCGGTTATCGCTGGAGATGGACGAATGAAAAGGGGGAAACCGTGGAAGCCGTTGCGGACGCCCCTTTCATAACAGAATGGAGTGAACCGTGTGAAATCAGGCTTTCCGATCCGGATACGGAGCTGGAACTGCTTCCGGAAAGCGGGGCAGATCAGATTACGGTCACATGTCTGGACACCGATGGGAAGAAAGTGCCGAAGTTACAGGAAAAAGAAGTAGAAAACCGGGACGGGAGATGGTATCTGAACGGAGTGAAGCCGGGATATTATTATCTGTTCCGTGTGAGCTGGGGAGAAGTTTATGTAGAGTACGGGTTTAAAAGTTTATGACAAAAATCCAGGCAGCCACAGGGCGGCCTGGGTTTTTCAGGATGTCTAAAGTTAAATAAGAATCCCCTGAAGGTGGTCACATTCGTGCTGTATGATCTGGGCCACCCAGCCGGAATATTCCTGCCGCCTTTTTTTGAAATTCTGATCCTGAAATTCTACCTGGATATTATGGTAGCGTTTCGTTCTCCGTACTCCTGACAGCGAGAGACAGCCCTCTTCCGCTTCATAGAGCGTATCTTTTTTTATAATGACAGGATTTATCATGACCATATGGAAAAAGCCTGTATTGATAACGATAATATTTTTCTTAACACCAATCATATTTGCCGCCATGCCGACGCAGTATTCCCGATTCGCCTGTAAGGTATCCAGCAGATCCTGAACCACGGCAGCATCCGCTTTGGTGGCAGGCTCTGATTTCTGACTCAGGAATATCGTGTCTTTACAAATCGGTCTTACCATTTGTTTTCACTCCTCTGTCAATTCTAAAGATTAAGATTTCTGACGCCGTCCTTAAGAATATCATGTTTCGGGAAACGATGCAATATGGAGGTAACAGTTCAGCCATGCAGGGTATATGTGCAAAGTTCGTACATGCTTGCATGTTAAGAGATTTGCACATATATCCTGTGATGGCTGGACTGTTACATATGGAGACTGTATCTTAAGTCAAGGCTTGCACATGCCCGATTTATGGGATATACTTATACGAAAGCACAATATTTTCGAGAACAAAGGAGTTCAGACTATGGAGTTAACAACAGTTAGGGAAATTTTCAGAAACAGAGAAAAATATCTGGATCAGGAGGTCACGGTCGGCGGCTGGGTGCGTAGTGTCCGTGATTCAAAGACTTTTGGATTTTTAGTCCTGCACGACGGAACTTTTTTTGAACCGTTGCAGGTCGTATATCATGATACGATGGAGAATTTCGCAGAGATATCCAGGTTAAACGTAGGCGCGGCAGTAATTGTAAAAGGTACGCTGGTGGCTACGCCCCAGGCGAAACAGCCTTTTGAAATTCAGGCGGCAGAGGTTACGGTAGAGGGAGCGTCGGCGCCGGACTATCCGTTACAGAAGAAACGCCACAGCCTGGAATATCTGCGGACGATTTCTCATCTGCGTCCGAGGACGAATACCTTTCAGGCCGTGTTCCGCGTGCGTTCCCTGATCGCTTATGCCATTCATCAGTTCTTCCAGGAGAGAGATTTCGTATATGTGCATACGCCCCTGATTACAGGAAGCGACTGTGAGGGCGCGGGAGAGATGTTCCGTGTCACCACACTGGATTTGAACGACCTTCCGAGGACTGCGGAAGGTAAAGTGGACGGCAGTAAAGATTTCTTCGGAAAAGAGACGAATCTGACGGTAAGCGGGCAGCTCAACGGCGAGACCTTTGCACAGGCATTCCGAAACATCTACACCTTCGGGCCGACGTTCCGTGCGGAGAATTCCAATACGACCCGCCATGCGGCAGAATTCTGGATGATCGAGCCGGAGATTGCGTTTGCTGACTTGAAGGACGATATGATGCTGGCGGAGTCCATGCTGAAATACGTGATTCGTTATGTCCTCGAACATGCGCCGGAGGAGATGAATTTCTTCAATTCTTTTGTGGATAAGGGGCTTCTGGAACGCCTGAACCATGTGGTAAATTCCGAGTTTGCGCATGTGACGTATACGGAGGCGATCGAGATTCTCGAAAAGAATAACGCAGACTTTGACTATAAGGTTTCCTGGGGCTGCGATCTTCAGACAGAGCATGAACGTTATCTGACGGAGCAGGTGTTTAAACGTCCGGTATTCGTGACAGACTATCCGAAAGAGATCAAGGCATTCTACATGAAGCTGAATGAGGATGGAAAGACAGTGGCGGCGATGGACTGCCTGGTTCCGGGAATCGGAGAGATTATCGGAGGAAGCCAGAGAGAGGATGACTACGATAAGCTGATACAGAGGATGGAAGAGCTGGGACTGAACCAGGAGGATTACAAGTTTTATCTGGATCTCAGGAAATACGGTTCTACCCGCCATGCAGGCTTTGGACTTGGATTTGAGAGATGCGTCATGTATCTGACCGGAATTGCGAATATCAGGGACGCCATTCCATTTCCAAGAACGGTCGGAAACTGCGAATTATAAAGGCAGGAGTGACTGTGAAGGTACTGAACAGTTACGGGCAGGAATTGATAAGGAGGAACACCGTGGGGAGTAAAATACTGATCGTAGATGATGAAAGAGAGATTGCGGACGTCGTAGAATTGTATCTGAAAAATGAAAATTATGAGGTGCAGAAGTGCTATAACGGAACGGATGCGCTCCGGAGCATCGAAGAAAACACACCGGATATGGCGCTTCTCGATGTGATGCTGCCGGATATTGACGGGTTTACGATCTTGCAGAAGGTCAGAGAAAAATACACGTTTCCGGTCATCATGCTGACGGCAAAGACGGAATATATGGATAAGATCAACGGGCTGACGCTTGGGGCGGATGATTATATAGCAAAACCATTCAATCCTCTGGAGCTCATCGCCAGAGTGAAGGCGCAGCTCCGCCGTTTTACGAAATACAATGAAGGAGCCAGACCGCAGGAGGACGTCATTGACTTTGCGGGGCTGGTACTGAACCGGAGTACGCATGAGTGCGTTTATAATGAAAGGGAACTGACCCTGACGCCGATCGAGTTCGATATTCTCTGGATTCTCTGTGAGAACCGGGGGCAGGTCATCTCCTCCGAGCAGCTCTTTGAGCAGGTCTGGAAAGAAAAATACTATAAGAACAGTAACAATACGGTAATGGTTCATATCAGGCATCTTCGGGAGAAAATGAGCGGGCCGACAGGAAAATCAGATTTTATCAAGACAGTGTGGGGAGTGGGCTATCGCGTTGAAAAATAATTATCGCAAACTGAAATGGAGCTTGATGCTGCGGACCCTTCTGGTGACGGCGCTGGCGCTTGGAATCGGTTATATGATCGTAGTTCTTCTGGTGGACGGAATCTTTCAGAATCGTTTTCCGGAATGGGTGATACGCTGTCTCATGTTTTTTGATCTGAGCTGGGAAGAAGCCAATCTTCTCTATGGACGCATCTTTATGGAGAATAAAGATTTGTTTCTCCTGGGCGGATTTATGCTGCTTTTTATGATTTTTTTCTATGTGGCGATTTCAAAAATCACACATTACCTGGACGATATCGGAGATGGCATTGACCATATTTTGAGCGATTCCGATGCAATGGTGGAATTGGAGCCAGAGCTTCGGCCGATTTCAGAAAAGCTGAATACTTTAAAAATGACGCTGAAACGCAGGGAAAATGCAGCGAATGAGAGTGAGCAGAGAAAAAACGATCTGGTGGTTTTCTTAGCGCATGATCTGAAAACCCCCCTGACCTCTACGATTGCTTATCTGACTATGCTGGACGAGCAGCCGGATATGGCGCCGGAGGAGCGGGCGAAATATATTCACATCGCACTGGAGAAATCCATCCGGCTGGGAGAGCTGATCAGTGAGTTTTTTGAAATCACCCGGTTTAATTTGCAGGATATTGTACTGGAAAAGGGGAAGGTGAATCTTTCCATCATGCTGGAACAGCTTGCGGATGAAAGCTATGCGGTGCTGGCGGAGAAAAAGCTGACCTGTTCTATCCATACGGATGACGGACTCGTGGTAATTGGAGACCCGGATAAGCTGGCGCGGGTCTTTGATAATCTGCTCAGGAATGCGATCGCTTACAGTTATCCGGGGACGAATATCGATATTCAGGCGTACTGTGAGATGAATACGATCGTCATTGCCTTTACAAACCAGGGGGAGCAGATTCCGCAGCAGAAGCTGCTTTCGATTTTTGAAAAATTTTACCGGGCGGATAACGCCAGATCCAGCCAGACGGGAGGCGCGGGACTGGGCTTATCCATTGCGAAAGCGATCGTGGAGCTGCATGGAGGAACGATTGAGGCGTCCAGCACGCAGTACTGCACCAAATTCACGGTGCGCCTGCTGAGACATCAGGAGACGCCGATGTCCAAAAAGAGGAGGAACCTGAAAACGGAGTCTGAGAGCTGACGGGAGGCAATATGTCAGAAAAAAAAGAAAAGAAAGAAAAGAAAAAGCGCACGGCAGGCGATATTCTCCGTACGGTCATCCTGATCGTGGCTCTGGGGGTATTCTGCTATTCCGGATACCAGCTTTTATCGATTTATCTGGTGTATAAAGAAGGAACAGATGAATACAGCGAGCTGGAAGAGAAATTTGCAGAGGTCGATACAGAGCCGGCGATCGAGGAAGTAGACGGAGAACCCGTGATGAAATCCCCGGTTGATTTTCAGGGGCTTCAAAAGATGAACAGCGATATTATCGGCTGGCTGAAGGTGGAGGCGCTGGAGATCAGTTATCCTCTGACACAGGGGGAGGACAATGACTTTTATCTCCACAATACCTTTGAGAAAACGCCGAATATTGCGGGATGTATTTTCCTCGACTGTGAAAATAAAAAGGACTTTTCCGATCGCAACTCTGTCATTTACGGGCATAACATGCGAAATCTTTCCATGTTTGGAAAGTTAAAGCAGTTCCGTGAGGAGGGCGTTTTTGAGAAGAGCCCCTATTTCTGGATTTATACGCCGGATAAGATTTACAAATATGAAATCTTTGCCTGCCACGAGGTGGGGTATACCAGCAAAACCTATCAGCTTACCTTTGAGGATGACCAGGATTTTATGGATTATATTAAGGAAGCCTTTGAAAATTCCGTGGTGCAGACGAAAGCGTCCGTGAGAACGGAGGATCTGGTGGTGACGCTGTCTACCTGTACGGGAAATGAATCGACGCGCTTTATTGTGCAGGGAAAGCGGATTGAGACATATACCACAATGAAATAAAAACCGAATCTGTTATGCGGAGGGGGGACATATGGAATACGAAGTAGGCGACATCGTAAAATTAAAGAAGAAACATCCCTGCGGGAGCCAGGAATGGGAAATTCTGCGGGTGGGAGCGGATTTCCGGCTGAAATGTCTGGGCTGCGGGCATCAGATCATGATTGCGCGGAAGTTGGTGGAGAAAAATACAAAGGGTCTGAGAAAACCAGTCTGAGAAAACCAGCAGAAAATGCTTGAAATCCCCATATTTCTGTGTTAGAATCAAAAATTGTGATATATTAATTTCCTTGTTCCCTGCAAGGTCAGGGGGCCAGAGACCATAAGGAGGTGCGAAGAGCATGAACAAATATGAATTAGCCGTTGTTGTCAACGCAAAGATCGAGGATGACGTAAGAACAGCTACCATTGAAAAAGTGAAAGAGTACGTTGTACGTTACGGCGGAACCATCACGAACGTAGATGAGTGGGGCAAGAAGAGACTGGCTTACGAGATTCAGAAGATGAGAGAAGGCTTCTATTACTTCATTCAGTTCGAGGCTGATGCAACTGCTCCGGCGGAGATCGAAAGACATGTCCGTATCATGGAGAACGTCATCAGATATTTGTGCGTTAGACAGGACGCATAGATAGAGAAGAGGAAAAGACATGAATAAAGTTATATTAATGGGGCGGCTGACCAGAGATCCGGAGATCCGTTATTCTTCCGGAGATAATTCTATGGCGATCGCCAGATATACATTAGCGGTAGACCGCAGATTCCGTCGCAATAACGACGGAGAAGCGACTGCGGACTTTATCGGCTGCGTAGCTTTCGGCAGAAGCGCGGAATTCGCAGAGAAATACTTCCGCCAGGGTTTGAAGATCGTTGTGACCGGACGAATCCAGACAGGAAGCTATACGAATAAAGACGGACAGAGAGTCTATACGACTGATGTAGTGGTGGAGGATCAGGAATTTGCAGAGAGCAAGGCCGCATCCGCATCACATGGTGACGGAGGGTACGCATCTGCTCCGGCACCGTCAAGACCGGCTCCGAGCGCAGCGTCGGGAGACGGATTTATGAATATTCCGGACGGCATTGACGAGGAACTGCCGTTTAACTAGAATCCGGGCTGTCAGGCAGCCGCGGGAAAATGATTATAAAGGAGGAAAACACAAATGGCTTTTAACAGAAATGATAGAGGCGATTCTCCGATGAAGAGAAGAGGCGGACGTAGAAGAAAGAAAGTCTGCGTATTCTGCGGAAAAGAGAATAACGAGATCGATTACAAGGATGTAAATAAATTAAAGAGATACGTATCTGAGAGAGGAAAAATCCTTCCGAGAAGAATCACAGGAAACTGTGCAAAACATCAGAGAGCGCTGACCGTAGCGATCAAGAGAGCGCGTCATCTGGCGCTGATGCCGTACGTTCAGGACTAAAAGAGAAGCCTTTAAATGCTGAGAATATCAGCGTTTAAAGGCTTTTTTATCGAAATATTTAGAAGTACATTTCGTAGTGCGCAATCAAAGCAGCCGACAGGCAATAACTGTTCATCGCATATCTATGGAAGGCGTCGAACTCATGAATGGTGATTCCTTCCCTGTTGACGTTTTGAGTTTTTGCATAGAAGTCCATAGATATATGATCTTTTTTAGCAAGTGTTTGTAAATCATGCGTGACCTTTTTGCCAAAATCAGTTAGAGAAAATCTGATTTTACCATGAACGACTCCACTTTTGTATTCCAGGTTATATAAGGGATTCCATTGTATTTCGTACCAATCCACAGAATATTCGGAATCGCGTGTATGTTGAATGGTTCCATAGTTGAATGTTTGTTCTTTGTAGGCATGAGGAAGCCTGGTAGTGTATTTGTTTTGTAACGAATATTCACCGGTAACGATGCGCTGGCCGCCTTTTGTTTCATATTTGTTTGTTTTTACTTTGTTCTTTATATCGTTTTTTATTTTGGAATAAAAAGCGGTTATGAGTTCCATATAGCTTTGGTCAATGATCTGCTTTAACTGTTCCGGACGATTGATATTCTCCTGGCTTCTTGCTATTTTCTTTAATTCATCACTAAAAGTCATCCATGTTCTCCTTCCTTATTATCTTCTGTTTTTCAGAACAGAGCCTTTCGGGTCTACATTCTCAATCGCTTCGGACGAAATGGAAGGCTGATATTTTCCGTCTTCGATTTCCGTACCAGCCTGTTGGCGAAACATCAGTTTCAGGAAGATCGGACAAAGGATGGAACTGATAACGATTAAGAGGATGGTAGCTACGAGGGGGTCGATGCCCGCCAGTTTTCCGTCCTGATAGTAAATCAGGGACTGCCCGGTGGCATAGACGGCAAGTGCGACCTCTCCACGGGCAATCATGCCGGAACCGATCGTTAAAGCGTCATGCGATGAATAGTGGAACATCCGGGCAATGCCGCCGCATCCAATGATTTTTCCAAGAATTCCGAGAAAAACGAAAACCAGGGCGAAGATCAGGCCGGAAGCTGTGAAATGGCTGAAATCTGCGCTGATACCGATATGTGCGAAAAACATTGGCGTGAAGATCATGTAACCGCTGACGATTACCTTACGGTCTACAAAGGAAGTATCGTCCAGACCACTGAGCATCAGGCCGGCCATGTATGCGCCTGTGATGGCGGCGATGTCGAAAACCTCTTCTGCAAAGTAGGCGTATAAAAAGCACATGGCAAAAGCGAAAATGCTGGTTCGCCGTTTGTGCGGATAATTTTGAATCAGCCAGTGAAACAGACGGCGAAGAATCAGGCCGGCGATGATGCTGCATAAGAAGAAACCCGCAGCCTTTACCAGAGTCATGGCGATGCTTCCGCCGCCATTGATTCCAGTAATAATACTTAAAAGGATAATACCCAGTACATCGTCAATGATGGCGGCGCCGAGGATGGTGGTTCCTACGCTGCTGTTCAGCTTTCCAAGTTCTCTTAGCGTTTCGACTGTAATTCCTACACTGGTAGCGGAAAGAATCGTACCGACAAACAGGGCGTTCATAAGTTTTCCGGTATTAGCAACCTCAGACAGACCGCCCATAAAGAATAATGCGCCCAGAGTGCCGAGGAGAACCGGGACGAGAACGCCGGCGACTGCAATGGCGGTAGCGGCGCCGCCGATTCGTTTCAGGTCTTTCACATCTGTCTCCAGACCGCTTGAAAACAGAATGAAGATAACGCCGATCTGGGAGAAAGTATCAAGAACGTTCATTTCGGCCTCGGTGGGGTTAATAATTCCTGCAAACCCCCATCCCAAACGCTCGAAAATGGCCGGGCCGATCAGAAGGCCGGCGAGAATCATTCCTACGACCTGGGGGAGCCCGATTTTTCGCGTTCCCATACCCAGAAGTTTTGTGGCGAGCAGAATGATGGCACAATAATAGACAACATTCATAACATTAAATTCCATATTAATCCTTCTTTCTTTTCTAATTTGCCCTGCACATTATATCTTCATTTTTTGGAGAAGTCAATAAAAGGAGAGGGGTGTCGGAACTTGCGATATTTTCATCGTCCATTTGCGAATGCAGTATGGTATACTTTCAGCGTAAGGAGGGGAGCGAATGAGCGAAACCAGGTATATGATTTCCGACACGGCAAAAAAAGTCGATGTGGAAGCTCATGTGCTCCGGTACTGGGAAGAGGAATTGGAGATTGGAATTTCAAGAACAGAGCTGGGGCATCGTTATTATACGGAAGAGGACATCAAATTATTTCAAAAAATTAAGGAACTTAAAGAGAGGGGACTCCAGCTAAAGGCAATCAAGGTACTGATTCCGGAACTGGAAAAACGGAAGCCGGAAAAAGAGGACAGGCTTCCTGTCATTCAGAAAGAGAAAGAGGAGAAAGAACAGGCAGAAACACTTCCGGCAATCGGGCCTGACCCCGATAAGCTCAAGCAGTTCGAGAGCATCGTGACCGGTATTTTCAGGCAGGTGATTCAGGAAAATAATGCGGAACTGGAAGGGCGGATCACGGACAGTCTGGTGAAGGAAGTAAACCTGCTTATGCAGGTGCGTGAGGAACGGGAAGAAGAGCGGTTCCGCCGTCTGGATGAGACAATTCGCGCCTATCAGAAAAACCGTCAGATGGTGGCGGCGACAAAGGAGCCGGATGCGAATAAGAAGAGATGGTTCCGCTTTTTTTAAGGCATTCGGAAAAAAAAGAGGCTGTCCGGGAATTTAGAAAATATCCCAGGACAGCCTTTTCATACCTTTCGGTATGTGCAGGTTTTCTTTCTTATTCAGCAGAAATAGCGCCTACCGGGCACTCAGCTTCGCAGCTACCGCAGTCCAGGCATTTATCTGCATCGATTTCAAACTTTCCGTCGCCTTCACTGATTGCCTCTCCCGGACAAACAGCAGCGCATGATCCGCATGCTACGCAGTCATCAGAAATTACATATGCCATAATAGTATCCTCCTTATATCGTTCGATTCTGGCCTGATGCTCAGGTCTTTGCTTTATTTTAATACATTTTATGTTATTATACAAGACAAATCTTATGAAAATATATGGAATGGTTACCATTTGTTACTGTGAACAATGTGAACAGTAACTGCCATTTGGCAGCCAGACTTGAAATTTTCCTGTACAAAATAACCGGATTCAGATACAATAAGAAGAAAGAATACAATAAAACAAACGAAGAAAACGGGGGAAAGGAAATGATGAAAGCAAAAAAATGTATTCTCGCAGGGGTACTGGCTTTTGGAATGCTGTGCCAGGGCGCATTTGCGCCGGGATTTGTCTGGCCGGGAAACGGCGTCTCGAAGGTCCTGGCGGCTGCTGAAAACGTGGCCAGAAATAAAACGGTTACGGCTTCCGGCGTGGAAAGCGGCGCGGATAACTGTACACCAGATAAGGCTGTGGATGGCGAGGCGTCGGAGAACAGCCGCTGGTCAGCTCCGAAAATGCGAAACAGCCAGAGCGACGCCGTGCATACGCCGCAGTGGCTGATGATCGATCTGGGTGCGAACGAGACAGTGGTGGAAAGCATTAAGATCGTGTACCATCTGAAAGTATGGAGCACGCAGTACAGGATTCAGACCAGCGATACCGGGGCAGAGAACAGTTGGACAGACGTATATACCGTCTCCGGCCGGGCCAGCAGCGACGACAATGCCGTTACCGATGACATTCAGGCGGCAGAAATGACGAATGCTTCCTTAAAAAGGTACGTGAGATTCTATTTTGAAAAAGTGAACGACCGTGCGGGCGGAAATTCCGTATCCGTCCGGGAAATTGAAATTTATGGAACCCAGACAGGGGCTGTCAGTACCGCGGGCAATGCGCAGGAGGCGTTAAATATCGCCGTGGTTCCTACGGTGGTAGAGCCGGCGGATACTTCTTTTGAGATTTCACGGGCGCCGGAGGGGTATGAGGTAAAGGTTTATGGCAGTGAAGTGGACAGAGTGATCGGGGATGACGGAACCCTGTCGCCGCTTCGCATCGGCGACCGTACGATGAATGTGATCGTTCAGGCGACGAACAAGTCCAATGCGGGTGATACGGCAAAAAAGAATGTTTCTGTGACGGTAAAGGATAATACCAGTCAGTTTCCGGAATTATTTCCGACGGTGGCAAGGCCGAATGAAAAGCCGAAGGTGCTGCCCACGATTCAGGAATGGTACGGCTATGAAGGAGACGTCGTGATCAGTGAGAATACGGAAATCGTATATCACGATGCGGCAAATCTGGGGCTGGCCCAAGTCGCGCAGGAAATGCAGGAGGATTTGACGGAAATCTGCGGTTTTACCCCGAAGGTGAAGGCAGGTACAGAGCATGATTCCGACGATATTTACCTGGAATCCCTGACAGACGACGTATACGGGACAGGAAAGGAAGGCTATCTTTTGAAGGCGGACGACAATGGAATCCACATTGCGTCTGCGGACAGGACGGGTGTACTTTATGGAACGGTCACGGTAGAGCAGATTCTGTATCAGGATGCAAAGCATCAGAGCGTACCGAAGGGCGTGATTCGCGACTATCCGCTGTACGCGGTAAGAGGCATTAATTTTGACGTTGCCCGCATCCCGACCAGAATGCCGTTTATGGAGGATTATACGAAGATTCTGAAATGGTATAAGTTAAACGAGATGCAGGTGCATCTGAATGACTGCCAGTGGTCCACGCCGAGAAATTCCGCGAATTATGCGGACTGGAAGATCACGGAGGCGTCGCACAGGCTCTGGTCGGATTTTTTCCCGTCTCTGGCGACACAGAATTCCAAGTTTGAACGGGAAGGGGATAATCCCGGACGTTACGATTACTACTACAGCACGCACACGGGAACGGGCGGAGAGCTGTACTATACGAAAGAAGAATTTAAAAATCTGGAGAAGATGGCAGAGGCGAGGGGCGTCCAGGTGGTGGCTGAGCTGGATACGCCGGGACACTCCGCACCGTATACGAAATATGTGTATGCCAATCAGAAGGAAGTCATCACATCCCTGACAGAGCATGGATACCTGAACAGGGACGAGTATCTGGACGCCAGTGGAAATGTGAAAAAGAATTTCTATATTCATCATCCGAGAAATTTTGAACTGCTGGCAATTGATGATCAGAGCACGGACGAGGCGACCAGACAGAATGCCATTCATGCGAAGATTTTCATGACAGCCCTGTTTGACGAATATCTGGGCGGGGACGATCCGGTCTTTACTGCGGCTGCCGTCAGCGCCGGGGTCGATGAATACTGGGACAATACAGCAGCGAACCAGTCGGCGTTCCGACGTTATATGAACTTCATGTATGATCTGATTGGTGAAAAATATGGAAAAGAAGTCCGCATGTGGGGCGGCCTGAAGCTGATGGGCGGAAGCTCTGGTGTAAACAGAGATATTATTCTGGATGAATGGAACGTGGGAACAGAGGATGACCCAAAGGCAAGAATGAATGAGGGATTCCGCGTGATCAACGTTCCGCAGCCGTATCTTTATACCACACCGGGACGTTACCACAAGGACATGCCAAATGAGGAATATCTTTTCTATAACTGGGACCCGACGGTTTTCAGCAACAGTATCCGGGCAGATAAGGGCGAACCGCTTCTGCTTGGAGCGAAGGCAGCCCTCTGGGGTGACAGCAACCGTTCGGGAACTACGGAGGCGGATCTTCATGAGAGATATTTAAGGCTCTGTGCGATGGTCGGGGAAAAGACCTGGGGCGGACAGAAAGCAGAAGATACCTTCCTTGCCTATGAGCAGACCTTTGACAATCTGAGAGAAGGGCCGGGTACGGAGGTGGAAAATGACGTCGACAGCATGACAAATGTTGTGCTGGATTACGATTTTGAAAATGTGTCAAAGGATGAAACGACGATTTATGACGCCAGCGGAAACGGTTACCACGGAACGATTACAAATGGCAGTGTGGAAGTGAAGTCCGGTGAATACATGCTGAAATTTGACGGCAGTACCACGATTACGACACCGCTGCAAAGTCTCGGCTATCCGTATACCATGAGCTTTGACGTCTATCTGGATGGGACAGAGAGCAATACGAAGGAATCCTCCCTGTTTTCGGGCTATGACGGAAGATTACAGATTGCGGGGATGAATGGAAGTCTGAGCCTGAACCGGAGCTGTTATTCGCAGTCCTTTGATTATACGGTGGGAAGCGGCGGGTTACATAAGATTACGATCGTGGGAACCTATGAGACTACAAAACTTTATGTAGACGGGGAATTCCAGAAGATTCTTTATCCGGCGGCCCGCGATACGGACAACGGAGGAAACAGAGACAATCAAAACTGGACGGATGCGGACAATAACTACCAGACGACCTTTGTATTTCCGCTGAATATAATCGGAAAGGACTTTTCCGGTTATCTGGGTAACATAAAGGCTTATAAAAAAGCGCTGACAGCAGAAGAAATGGCAGCGGATGCTTCCGGCGTCGCAGAGGCAGACGTGGCAAGAAATCAGAATGCCTATGCGGATAATGCAAATTCAACGTACTCCAGTGATCTTCTGAAGCTTTATCCTGCATGGAAAGCGACAGACGGCGATGGACATGTGACGGGCGCCACGGGAGTTTCGGTAAATAATACATCCAGATGGAATTCTTCAAACAATGCGAATGACTTCCTGATGGTGGATCTGGGACAGGCCAGAACGATTCAGAAGGTTGTGATCGACTGGGAGGCAAACCGATATGCCGCTTCTTATAAAATCCAGGTATCAGACGATGGAAAGACCTGGACAGATGTGAAGTCCGTAACAGGAAATGTGAATGCGCTTACCACGGATACCTTTGACGCAGTGACGGCGCGTTATGTGAAAATGCAGGGCGTCCAGTGCAAATCCGGCGCTTCGGAGTACGGAATCTTTGAAATCCGGGTATATGGCCCGGTAGATAAGGACGGACTGAAAGATGTTTGTGAGCGCACCAGAAGGAAGCTTACGGCATACAAAATCAGTTGGGAAAATGCGGACGCCCAGTATGAGAGCTATGTATTCGCAAAAGCAGTTCTTGGAGATGTGCTGGCAGGGCAGGAAGAAGTGGAGGCAGCGATCGGGGCGCTTGCGGCAGGAGAGAAAAAGGCGGAGGTTCTTGCGGGAGAAGCTGAAATCCTTTCGAATCAGAGCCTTTATGAGGCGGCAAGCTGGAGCGTATATCAGAAAGCGTACGATGCAGTCAGGAATGCGCCGGCAAATATCTCCATACAGGAATTAGATGCACGGATTGATGCACTGAAGGCTGCAAAGCAGGCGCTTGTAAAAATAAAAATCGACAAACCGGTCGTTCCGGAAAAGAAGGCGGTACCGCTTGCCGCACCGGCGGTAAGCGCGGTAAAGAGCACGGCAACAAAGGTCAAGGTAACATGGAAAGCCTCTGCAAATGCCGCATCCTATCAGCTTTACCGGAAAGTGGGAAGCAAGGCTGTAAAAGTGGGGGCCCCGGTTACGGG
>CAJKKX010000011.1 GCA_905200565.1 uncultured Lachnospiraceae bacterium | reverse complement strand
CTTCGTCGCCGTACCTGTATAGCTCTGCCCCTGGCCGTCAAACGGGCCGTCCAGCGAAAACCCTTCTCCCGGCTCCGCTTTCAGCAAAAGTGCATTATCTTCCGGCTTCGGCGACTCTGTCACGGTTATGGTAATCTCATTGGACTCGTATCTTTCTTCGCCCATCTGCACATACGCCTTTACCGTGGCAGTTCCCTGTTTCAGCCCTGTCGCCGTGCCGTCCTCTGCAATCTGAAGCACACTCTCGTCACTGCTCTCGTAAGATACATTTCTCACGGCTGGAAGTACGTTCGCATTGCCGTTTACGACTACATTTTCTCCTTCTCCGACGTGGACTTCTCCCGCATCCATATCAATTGTCGTTGCGTTCAGCTTCAACCCGCCATCGTAGAGATTCTGATCCAGAGTTACATTTTTACATCCTCTAAAAGAATACAGATTGGCTGACATCACCTTTCCGGTTCCATTCGGCGTCAGTTGAATCGTCTTTCCTTCCCGCAGTACATCGCTCGAAGCGCTTAAGGACAGGCTCAGCTCCGGCTCATAACGATAAATCCTGTTTCCCGTAAAGGTCAGATCCTTCGTGCTCTTTGCGTTCAGCACCTGGCCATTCTGCATAAAGAAGGTATTGTTTAAAATCTTAATGTTTTCATGTACCGTCTGCTCCGTAGAAACCGTGGGGTTGGTCGGCTCTATGAAAATAGCTGCCGCACTTGCCGTCGGTCGCAGGAACGTATTTCCTTCAATCGTCACATCCTTGCATGGCCCGGACTCATACCATCCCTGCGCATCATTGGAAATATAGATCGAAGCCATTCCCATGCCGTCAAATACATTGTCTTTAATTTCTACTTTCTTTCTGGTCGTTACCAGGATTCCTCTGGTCGGCACCTGTTTAAATACATTATTCTGAATCACTACGCTCGGCGTATAGGTAATATTCTCTACTACATGATTATTCGCGCTAATTTCTGACGGCATTGCCTTGTCCAGCGTAATAATGATGTCGGTCAGACTTCCCGTGCCGCTTGTGGAGGCTCC
Organism: uncultured Lachnospiraceae bacterium; assembly: GCA_905200565.1. The sequence continues at coordinate 15,542 of CAJKKX010000011.1, read as the reverse complement.
GCTCTCACCTGTAGGTCCCTGAACGTCCACAACAGTAGCCACAGAATCCGCCACCGGAATCATATTGCCCTTCGTCATGAATTCGACCTGGTCGCCCACAAAGAAGTTCGGGAATCCGGCCGTCTCACCATGCATATAGCGAACTTTAAATTGGGTATTCGAGATACGCTCTACCACCTGATTAAAGGTTCCGTGAATATTGATGGGGTCGTCATGCGGATTGGAGAACAGGCAGTTTTCCACCCGGATCTCGCCCTTACAGCCGGACATCTGTACAAAATCCGCAAAACCTGCCGTGGTTCTTCCGCTTCCTTCCGGCGTCTCGATATTTACGCCGTCCAGTGTGATATTCGTAGAATGCTGTCCCACGATACCAAAGCCATAAAGGAAATGGGCATCGATATCTTTCAGGGTGATATTCTCACTCTTCCAGAAAAACATGCCCGCATGATCCCTGGTCGTATTACGCATCTGATAGGAACGTCCAGCCCTTATAGAGCTGTCTACACTCCTGTAATTAAATTTCAGTCTGCGATTTCCCAGGTCCTCGATGCTGTTAAGGTTATTAAACAGTCTAGTGCCTGAACGAACGGTAAGACCTGTCTCTGCATCATAAATCTGGTTTGCTACATTTGCCAGGGCATCTCTGGCCGTCCAGTAAGTGTTTCCTGTATACGGGCTGACATCGCTCTTCCATGTGATGGATGTTCCGTTAATTTCATAATTATAGCATTCCGGCACATAAACCGTCGCCGAATTTCCATCCACGGACTCTACCGTAATATCAATAACGGAGGGAACCTGGAAGTCATATTCAAGGTTCTGGAATGTAATATTGGTGGAATCAATCGTTGCAAATGTAGTCATCGCCCCGTGAAACATGAACATGGAACCATTTCCTTCAATGGTAACATCGCTCATATCCTCCAGCAGAAATCCGATTTTTTTCATTTTATAGCTCTGGTTTGCCCCTACGGTATTGGAAATATAAAGCTCTTTCTCATACGCCTTGTCCGGGTAGACCTGATACTCTCCTTTCGGGAAACTGATTACAACCGGACCGTCTACCTGCTTTGCGGCATTGATCGCCGCTTTGATTGCTTCCGCATTATCCGTTGCATTCGGGTTTGCACCGTAATCGGCTGCATTAATAACGGTCGCATTTTCCGTCTCTGCCGCTTTTGCCGCCGTCTGCGGCAGAAGCACAGACACTACCATGCAGAATGTCAATACTACCGATAGTATTTTTTTCTTGTTCATACGATTCTCCTTTTTTCCTTCCTTATGTTCTGTCTGATTTTCTGTATCTGCCGGCAGTTGTTTTCCTCCTTTCCTCACATCCGCCTTCTCTTTTTCTATTTTTTGCATAGAACAAGCATGTTGTCGTTTACATTATACCACAATCTTGCATAAAAGGCCATAAAAATCGTGTTCCTTTCCATCCTTTCCCACACAAAACATCATCTATTCTACACACTGTAGAAACTCACAGTTCTTTCAACGCTTCCACTGCCGCCCGCACCTTTTCTTCTGACGTGCGCCAGACCTCAAATTCACTGAAAGTGGGGAGCCCCATATTTACATCTTCTTTCCGGTAGCGCATCTGGCTGTCCAGCGTCATCTTGCCGGACATGTGCCAGGCATGCGCTTTTACCTGCGGGTACAGCCCGCGTATCACTTTTGCGTCCACGCCGCTTCCCACCATGATTTCGATGTCATCGCCCGCCTTCTTTACCAGCTCCTCCAGAAGATCCCGTCCTGCCAGACACGTGTTTCCCTGTCCCGACGTCAGGATGGTATGGACGCCAAGCTCCTTCGCCTGGCGCATGGTCTTAAAAGGATCACGGCATACGTCAAAAGCCCGGTGCAGGGTCACGGACATTCCCTTCGCCTCTTCCATCAGGATACGCATCTGCTCCAGATTCAGCGTCCCATCCGGGCGCAGGATACCGATGACCACGCCGTCCGCCCCCAGCTTGCGAAACATTTTTACTTCTTCTTTTATGATGCCAAACTCATAGTCCGTGTAGCAGAAGTCTCCGAATCTCGGCCTGATTAATACGTGAATTTTTATCCCGCACTGTTTTCGCACCTCGTAAAAAAGCTGCGGGCCAGGCGTCGTCCCGCCGATGATCAGGTTTGCGCACATTTCCACACGGTTCGCGCCGCCCCGTTCGGCTGCCAGCGCCGATTCCACAGAATCTATACATGTTTCCAGAATAAAATCTTTCATGAAAATTCCTTCCTTTCCTCTTACTGTTTCATTCTCCAGCTTGCCAGATATTTATTTTTCAGCACGCCGCCAGACAGCTTTCCCCATCCGAGAGGGTAACCGCTGACACATACGAGCTGCCATCCTTTTTTCCGTTTTACAGGCACATCGTCCACGAGAATCGTTTCCCCTTTCAGATAGCGGATGACACGTTCGTCCATCGGATCAAAATCCAGAACCGAAGCGCACTCTTCTTTTTTTAACGCTGCGGCAAATGCCTGTCCCGGCTCAAACCGGTCTTTTTTCAATTCCCCCAGATACAGTCCGTTGCGCAGGAAAGTAAGCCCTTTTGGTTCGTCTGTAAACCCGGAGCGCCAGTACGCCTGCCCTTTCCGTACTTCCATCTGGTCTACCTGTATCCTTCCCGACACATCCTGAAAGAATTCTTCCAGAATCTTCCGCTCCGCCTTTGAAATCTTCACCCTCTCTTTTCGGTCTTTGGAAGGAAGCGCCTCCCCTTCCTTTTTTAAGAGCGCCAGAAAATGCCCTTCCCCGGCCATCTTATGCGGCCAGATACGGACGCATTTTTCCAGTTCGGGATTTCCATCCGCCAGCTCCGGACGGCCTTTGGAAAATCCTGTATATCCCTCGATGTTCTCCAGGCGCATGTCGCTTCTCTCCTTTAAAAGATAAGCGATAACCTGTTCATTTTCCTCCGGCGAGAAAGTACAGGTAGAGTAGAGAAACATTCCTCCGGGACGCAGCATTCTGGCTGCCTGAAGGATAATGTCTTTTTGAATCTTTGCGCAGGCCAGAGGCTTTTGTGCGTCCCACGCCTTTGCCACATCCGGATCCTTGCGGAACATCCCCTCCCCGGAACAGGGAGCGTCCACCAGAATTTTATCAAAATATTCTTCAAATTCATCTGAAATATGCGAGGGAACTTCATTTAAAAGAAAGGAATTGGGGATTCCAAACACCTCGATATTTTTCAGAAGCGCCCTGGCTCTTGATGCGCTGACGTCATTGGCCACTAAAAGTCCCTCTCCCAAAAGCCTCGCTCCCAGCTCCGTCGCTTTTCCGCCGGGCGCCGCGCACAAATCCAGCACCCGCTCACCCGGACTTACCGGAAGCCTTGACGCCGGAGTCATGGCGCTTGGTTCCTGTAAATAATACAGCCCTGCATAATAAAAGGGATGTCTGGACGGAAAATCCTGCTCCTCATAATAAAAACCGTTTTCCACCCAGGGGATTTCCGTCAAATGAAAAGGGGCAATTTTTTTAAATTCCGCCGGACTGATTTTTGCCGTATTGACACGCAATCCGAAATTTCTCGGCTCCTCATAGCTTTTCTGAAACTTTTCATACTCCGCTCCCAAAATCATTTTCATTTTTTCTGTAAATGCACTCGGTAAATTCATCTTCTTCTTTCCTTTACTGATTACTCCACGCTTTTTAAAGATTCTACCATGTCAATCCGCTTTAATTTAAAGTACATCACGAAATTTACGACCGCAGAAAATCCCACGGTAAACAAAATCGCCAGCAGAAAACTTGGAAGGTTAATATTGCGTCCAAACATACAGACATCCACCTCTACGGTCACGATGACAAACCGGTGCAGGATAGCTCCCATTACACAGCCAAGCGCCGCTCCCAGAAGGGTGAGCAGAATATTTTCCCGGTAGACATAGGCCGCCACTTCTCCATCGTAAAATCCCAGAACCTTCAGTGTCGCCAGCTCCCTTTTCCGCTCGTTGATATTGATGTTATTCAGGTTATAAAGCACGACAAACGCCAGCATCCCGGCTGATACGATCAGCACGACAATGACAATGTCCAGGCTTCCCAGCATATCATCCAGCCTCTCCTGAAAGTTCGACGAGTAGGTAATCCCCAGCGCCGCGTCGCAGGTAAGCGCCCTTCTTCCAATTTCTTCTTTTTCCCTCTCATCCGCTTCTTTGGTATTATAAACCGCGCAGTTGTATTCCGGCCTGTTTCCCGTCAGCTTTTCATAAAGGTCCGGCGTCATATATGCGTAATGATACATATAATTTTCACAGACTGCCGTTACCTTCGTCTCATACCATATTCCTTTTTCAATTTCCAGGGAAATCGTGCCGCCTGCCGAGACTCCCAGCATCTTCGCCGTTTTCTCCGTCAGTACGACTCCCTCTCCGGAAATTGCAAAACTCTCTTTTGTATTTCTGTCCTGCAAATGTACAAATTCCGGAAATCTCTCTTCGTTTTCCGGCGCCACCAGATAAAGCTCTCTGCTGTTCTCTCCGTTCTTTGCCGTCAGATTTTTCATATACCAGAAGTCATATGCCTGCACGCCCGGCTCTTTTCCAAGAAATTCCTTAAGCTCGGCCTGCCCCCCGTCATCCGCCTCCTCGTCCAGCAGAAGCATGGCGTCGTAGGTCTGAAGCTCTCCATACTGAAGAACCGCCACATCCATGATGGAATCCCGCAGCCCGTATCCCACTAAAAGCAGCGCCATACAGCCACCAATGCCAAAAATCGTCATGAAAAACCGCTTCTTATACCGAAACAGGTTTCGTATGGTAGACTTCCAGGTAAAATTCAGGTGCTTCCACACAATTGTGATGCGCTCCAGCAGCACTCTTTTTCCCTGCTTTGGCGCTGGCGGGCGCATCAGAACCGCCGGGGCGGCATACAGTTCCCGGTAACATGCAGACAGCGTCGCAAACAGGGTACAAAATACCGCCGCCAGCGAAGCAATCATGGCAAACAGAAGGTTATAGGGGATTCCTGGTATCGGTATGTAGTGGTACAGAATGCCATATGCGTGAATAATGATAAACGGCAAAATCTTTTCCCCCAACAGCACGCCAAAAATACTTCCGCCAATGGTGGCCGCCAGCGCATAGCCCAGATATTTGGCTGCAATGGAAAATTTTCCATACCCCAGCGCTTTCAGCGTCCCGATCTGTGTTCTCTGCTCCTCCACCATTCTGGTCATCGTTGTAAGGCTGATTAAAGCCGCCACCAGAAAGAACAGAACCGGAAATACCTCTCCGATGTTCCTCATGCGGTCAGCGTTTTCCCCAAAGCCTTTATAATCTGTCAGATCCTCTCTGTCGCTGATGTACCATTTTGGCGCCTTTAAGTCGTCGATCTTCTTCTGTGCATCCGCGATCTTCTCCTCTCCTTCGGCAATTTTTTCCGCCGCCTCCCTCCTGGCTTCCTCGTACTCTTTCTTTCCGTCCGAAAGCTCCTTCTCATGCCCGGCGATCTCTGCCTCCGCATCCAGGATTTCCTGCTCCCCGTCCGCGATTTTCTGCCATCCTTCCGAAATCTGTGTTTCCCCGGAACGAATCTGTTCCTGTGCGTCCGCAAGCTTCGTTTCCTGACTGGCAAGCTGTTTCCATGCGTCCTTGATCTGCCGCCCGCCGTCTGCAAGTTCTTTTTCTGCCTTTTCAAGCTTCGCTTCCTGCGTCTCAATCTGCTTTTTCGACCGGGAAAGCTCCTTTTCTCCTGCTCTGATCTGTTTCTCTCCCTCAGCAATCTGCGCTCCTGCCGCTTCCAGCTTTGCAAGCTGCGCCGCTGCCTCCTGCTGTTTTTGTGCCGCTTCCTCCGCCGTCAGAAGTCCCGCTTCCACCGCTGCCGAAATTTCCTGCGACGCTTTTTCGGCCTCCGCTTTCCCGGCCTCCTGCTGCTTTCTTCCCTCTTCCAGTTCAGCCTTTTTCTTCTTTAATTCTGTTTCGCTTTTCTCTACCTTTTTTCTGGCCTGGCGAAGCTGCTTTTTCCCGTTTGTAATTTCCTTCTGGGCGTCTTTTTTCTGTACCTGAAAGCTCTTTTCCTTTGCGGTAAGCTCTCCCTTTGCATCCGCAAGCTTTCTCTGTCCGTCTGAAAGCTCCCTTTTCGCCTTTTCAAGCTCCGCCTGTTTTTCCTCTAACTCCGCCTTGCCGTCCGCCAGTTCTTTTTTTGCATCCGCCAGTTCCTTTCTGCCGTCTGACAGCTTCCGGTCCGCATCGTCAATCTCCGCTTTGGCGTCCGCCAGTTTCTGATCTGCTTCCGCTCTCTTCTCCGCCAGCTCCGTCCTGGCCTCTGAAAGCCTTTCGCCGGCTTCCCCTTTGATTTCCCCAAAACGGGCCTCGCACCTGGCGTCCTGTATCCCTTCTACCTCTTTTCGCGCCTGTTCCACCGTGTCCCGATAGGGATCCGTGTAAGCTGTCAGCTCCTTCGCGCCCTGAACGGACAGGTAGACCTGTGTATAAACGTCCAGATCGAAGTTTTCTTCCGTCACATAGACAAACGCCGCGATCTCACCGCTTCCAAGCTGCGTACTGCCTCTCTCAAAGGAAATATAGACGGGGCTGCTGGCAAGCCCCGTGACGGTGTAAGTATGGGTTAGCAGAACAGGCTCCTCTTCCTCCTCCAGCTTTTCCTCCACTTCCAGAACATCTCCGGGCTGATAGCCGTTGCTCTTTGCATACCTGTCATCCAGCAGGCACTCCCCCGCCTTTTCCGGGAGTCGTCCTTCGGTCACACTCACCTGATTCAGAGTAGGCAGAAGCGATTCCATATGAAAAACTGCGTTTTCCCCCTCCTTTTTCAGCAGGACGTCCGTCATGTAACCAGGCTCGGCCTTCTCGATTCCTTCCACGCCCTCCAGAATCTTCACATCTTCTTTTGTGACGCCCATGCTTCCCATTACCTTCAGATCCATCAGACCGTTTTCATCAAAATACACATCTCCCGTGTACCGCATATCCGGTGCCGCCGACTGAATGCCAGAATAGAATGCAACGCCCAGCGCCACGATCAGAAAAATAGAAACAAACCGCCCCAGATTCCGTCTGATCTCCATAAAAAAATCTTTTCTCAGTGCACGTTTTCTCATCTTTTCCTCCAAGCTGTCCCAGGTTCAGGACGAATTATGTCTACCATTCGATCTGTTCTACCGGAAGGGGCTCCCTGTTCTCATACGTCTCGGACACCTTTCCGTTTTTTATCCGTATCACCCGGTCAGCCATAGGCGTGAGCGCCGAGTTATGCGTAATCACGATGACTGTCATCCCTTTTTCCCGGCACATATCCTGAAGCAGCTTTAAAATGGCTTTTCCTGTCTGGTAGTCCAACGCTCCCGTCGGCTCGTCGCATAAAAGCAGCTTGGGATTTTTCGCCAGCGCCCTGGCGATAGAGACTCTCTGCTGTTCGCCGCCGGAAAGCTGTGCCGGAAAGTTATTCAGCCTGTCGCTTAACCCCACTTCCTGTAAAACCTCCTGGGCGTCCAGAGGGGTTTTGCAAATCTGGAGCGCCAGTTCGACATTTTCCTTCGCTGTCAGATTCGGCACCAGATTATAAAACTGGAATACAAATCCGATGTCGTCCCTCCGATACCCCGTTAGTCGCCTTTGGGAATATTTTGCAATATCGGCTCCGTCCACGATTACTTTTCCTCCCGTTGCCGTATCCATGCCTCCCAGAATATTCAAAACCGTCGTCTTTCCGGCTCCGCTCGGCCCGACTACAATCACAAACTCGCCTTTCCGAATGGAAAAATCAATCCCGTCCACAGCGTGAATTTCCACTTCTCCCATTTTATATATCTTCGTCACACGCTCCATCCTTACGAAGCCCTCTGTCCGTTTTTCCATGTATGCTCCTCCATCTGGCTGTAGTTTTCCTGTTTTTTATTCTAACATAGAACCGGGGGGAATTTTTCTTAAAATTCTATAAAAAGCCTGTGAAAAAACTCTTCTCACAGACGCTGTTTCGCATCTCTGAGGAAATCCGCATTCTGCTGCATTTTTACACGAAAAATCCCGTCAGTGCGGGGAAATTCAAACTGACGGGAATGCCTGTACCTGATATTTAATTGATCTTTCCATCTGCCAAATCCTGCTTTTTCTCCTTCCTCTGCAAATATTCCGCAAGCTTCCGAATCAGCCCGATATCCGCCGGAAGCCAGTCCACACTGTCCAACTGCTCCCTGGAAAGCCATCTGGCATCTTCATGTTCTTTCAGCACCAGCTTTCCTGACACCACCTTGCAGAGAAAACAGTCCATTGACAAATGAAATGCGGGATAATCATATTCCACCGTATCAAAAAGCTCGCCAACTGCTATTTCCGTATCCAACTCCTCCCGGATTTCACGCACCAGTGCAGTCCGGGACGTTTCGCCCTCCTCCACCTTTCCGCCCGGAAACTCCCAGCCGTCCTTAAATTCTCCGTATCCCCGCTGGGTTGCGAATACTCTGTTGTTGTGAATGATAATTGCCGCCGTTACTTTGATTGTTTTCATAGAACCTCCGCTGTAGTATGTAAAATGTTATGTTTCAACTGTACTCTTTAAATAGTTCAGCAAATCTTCCCGCACTTCGTGGTGCATATGTTCCTTTCAATTTCCTCAATGACAAACAATTTGTCGACTTGTTCCCTCTTCATATTCTCCCTCAAAACCTTCATCTGGTCAATAAATTCCCTATAAAATCCAATATCACCACATATTCCTTATCTCCTGCCTTTCGAAGTCCTCTCCCCAACTTGAACAAACACAATCGGCGATTCCGTTGGCCGAAGCATAATGACCTGATTAATATCCGGAATATCAACACCTTAACAATATTTTATTTGTTAAAATTTTTGTATTATGATATATTCATCTTGAAAGAAGGTGCTGCAATAAATTTTGGCGAATGCGCTTGATGTAGCAATTTCTGAACTTGTAATGGATTGGAACGATTTCTCTCCCACTGAAATATTTGAAGATGTGACATATTATGAAAGTGATTATAAAAATCAATTTTATTTTTCACCGATCAGGCAATAGACCGCCGCAGATCTGCGGCAGCTCACCGCAAAATTCTTGTCGCTCAGCGCCAAATAGCTTTTAGCTCCAGCACCTTGAAAATGTAATATGCTTAACCGGGAACCGGTAGGGCGTATGACTGGCCACCTCCTCACAGAAAGGAGTCAGCCTATGTATGTTACATACGGTGAACTATTCACTTTTATCATCATGCTGTGTGCCGTCATCACGCTAGTTTCAAAACACAAAAAATAGCGCCCTCACCCTGGTAAAGTAGAGACGCCATTTCTTTTTTTATGAAATTGTAACTTGGAAACCGGGTGGCCAGCCTTACCCTGGTTACCGGTTCCTTGTTAAGCATATTATAAACCAATGTAAATACATTTGTCAAATCTTTTCACCTGGCTTATTCTGCGTACATCTTCTTCTGTATAATCCCGGTAGGTACTCTCCTCTGCCCTGGTGCCGAGTCAAGAAAAACTTGAAATTTATGCCCCAAAACCTAAATTCCCGCCCTGTGTCCTGTTCTTTTTTGCCCAGATATAGTATTCTGTTCGTGAAAGGAGGAGCACACAGTATGGATCAGAAGAAAATCGGAAGCTTCTTAAAAGAACTTCGAAAAGAGAAAGGCATGACACAGGAGCAGCTTGCCGAAGTCCTGAGGGTAACGAACCGCAGCATTTCCCGCTGGGAAAATGGAGTCAATATGCCCGACTTTGATTTGGTGATTACAATCGCAAACTATTTCGATATCGGCATCGAAGAATTATTAGATGGGGAAAGGAAAATGGATATGATGGATCAGAAAAAAGAAGAAACTTTGTTAAAAGTGGCGGACTACAACAGCAGCGAAAAGATGACGTTCTCGAAGAGACTCAGTTATCTTTTTCTGACAGCCATCCTCAGTTTTATCATATTTATGATTATGGACATCTGTGGTTTGGAAGACAGCGAAATTTATGATTTTATTTCCGGATGTATGCTGGGGATTGTATTCGGAATGCTGATTGTCGGCTTTTTATACACCAGAGGATATATGGAAAAAGTCAGAGCATTTAAACTGAGACTTCTGCATAGAGACCTGTAATACAAATCCCGCCCGGCTGATGATTCTAAAGGTATCATAATACCCACACGGCAACTGCCATAAAAATGGCTCCTTTTGGTAAAAATTATCATGTTTTAATTCTTACCAAAAGGAGCCATTTTTCCAAAGACACAAACTATTTTACACTGTCCCCTGCACCATAGTTTTTCTTTTACTGGACAAACAAAGACGCTCTCTTTTTAAAATATATTTTATTTAATACAATCATGATAATTGTCGTAATCAGATTTGTCACATTCTCTGTATCCAGCAAAAACTCCTTTGTAATCGCAGAAGCACCGATCAGATACCCGATCGTCATAGCAGCATAAAAACACAGATAGCCTATGTAAACTCTCGGAGCCTGCCTCCTGAAATTTTTAAGCTGCTGCCGTGCATACAGCGCCCAGACAATGCTTGCAACACAGCACACCGCCATAATCATATCCAGTATTTTGAGCCCGCTTCCATAATAAGAATATACCAGCTCTGCCGCTCCTTCCCCGTAATGCCCTCCTGTAAAATACTGAAACGCAGTAAAAAAGGCAAATACCGATGCCAGAAACAACTGAACCCAGATTACAAAATGATACCACTTCATCGGAAACTGCTGCATGGACGGCGCAGCATCACGACAGGTATCGGGCTGCCGGGACATATCTCCGCCCGTACCGTATTGATACTCATTCTGTTCTTCTTTCTCCGAATAAAGCGGCTGTGAAGTGTCATTTCTCCCAAATGCCTCCTGCGCGCAGCCGCAGAATGGACAAAACTTCGCATGATTGCTAATTTCTTTTCCACAATTTTGACAAAACATGCCTTCCTCCTCCAAAAATCAACATTTTTCATTCTTCTATTTCTATAATATCCCAAAAACAATTGCCAGTCAATATAAAAACCTGCCTCATCCCCATGACGTCCCGCGCGGACGGAGGCAATGTTTTGGCAAACTTCTGCATGATTCTAAGTTGCTGCCATAGAAGAGCGCTCCAGGTGGCTGGAGGAATTTGCATTGCTCCTTCTAATTAGTGAAAACCGTCGCACATCCGGGCAAAAGCTCTGGTACGACGGTTTTCCTAGGAGTTGTATGCTATTTTTTATCTTTTCCTTTACTCTCACGATCTGAGTCGGCGCTTTTATTTATATCATTTCCTACGTTGTCATTACTTTTTCCTTGGTTATTTCCTCCTTTCCCTTCACTGCTGTTATTGCCGTTTCCACTTTCATTCTTATTGCTCTTATTATCTTTGCTTTTATCACCGCCCGCCCCGCTGACAGATTTGTCTTTTTCTTTATTTTTAGCGTTTCCATTACTATCTTTTTTACTGCTGCTATTTTGATCTTTGCTTTTCTTAGCATTATTCTTTTCTTTTTTCTTATCTTTGTCCTTATTCTTTCCGGTACTCTCTGTATGAGATGGAGACTCCTCGGATTCAGAGTCTGTGATGAAATCTTTTTGTACAGAGCTACCTGCATTTGCTTTATTTTGAAATTGCTCTTTATTCTCTGACCTCATGCCGCCTTGCTGTGTAAAGATATTTGCTTCCGGCTGCGTTTCTTCCAATACCACTCCTTCTTTCGTTTTTGTGTCCTGTTCCTTGTTCGTCTGAGACTCTGACTGTATTTTTTCAATCGGCTGCGTAGCTTCTGTCATCCTTTGCTCTTTTTCTTTCTCCTCACGGCTATTCCCATTCCGCTCCTTTTCCAATCCCTCAGAAATCTTTAACCCCATCGCAGGGTGCTCCTCGCAGTACTGAATCAACTCTCTAACCGACATCTCCTGCAATTTCTCCGCTTCTACGTCATATTGCTGCGCAATTCCTTCCTCCAGAAGTTTCCGTCCGGCTTCTTCAGACCTGCCCTCCTCCTGGCGAAATGCAGTCGTAACCCCTGAAATCCCCAGTTTACTTAAAGTCCTGTCAACACGCTCTCCCAGCTTATTTTCCAAATCCTCATACACATTTCTGTCTGCCGTGGAAATTGTCACCAAAATTCCACTGTCCTCGTGCAGATATGCTTCCGCTGCCGCTTCCTGCAAAAGCATTTCCAGCATTTCATAAACAGATATATCCTTTTGCTTTTCCAAATTCTTTACTACTGCCTCGCCATCTTGATTCAGTCCCCGCAGAGATTTTACCTGACATGACTCATCCGCCACAATCTGTATACTGGGATTGATGTCCATTACCAGATAAATGTTTTCCCCACTGTTTCCCATAAGTCCAATCACGCACAGGCAGAACAGTACTACTCCAGCACAGGCAGATACCGCATACCGTCTCAGATTTCTGTATTCCAATCCAAAAAACGATTTCTTTTGTTCCTCTTCTGCACACACATCTGAATAAACTGCCTGCTGTATCCGCTGTTCTTTCTCAGATGCCTCCATCACTGCTTCAAACATATCCGGCGCCAGTTCCGAAAACCCATCTTCAATTCTTCTTTTCAATTCGCTTTTCTTCATATCGGCCGCCTCTCACCAAATTCCTTTCGCAGTTTCCGAATCGCCCTGTTATATCTGGCCATTACTGTTCCCAGGGGAAGTCCCGTCAATTTTGCGATTTCTCTGTGTTTCAGACCGCTCACGTCACGCAGAATAATCAGATTCCTATCTTCTGTGGAAAGAATCTCAAACATCTTCTCCAATACCATCCGGTTATCGGCATCTGCCATATCCTCAAACCCGATTTCATTCTCTACTGACTCATAATCCACACGCTCCGGACGCTCTTTGCGGCATTGCATAAGGAAAAGATTTTTGGCAATCTTCATCATCCATGCCATAGCATTTCCCTGTTCCTGGTATAAGTGGGACTTACTGAATATCTGTACAAAAGTATCCTGTAGCAAATCCTGTGCATCCTCTGAATTTTGGGTATAGGAAAGGAGGAATGCATAGAGAGGCCTGTATGACAATTCATACAGCTCTCTAAATGCATCCTGATCGCCCTGTCGAACTCGTTCAAATATCCCTGGATCTATGTACGCTTTTCGCTTTCCGGCGGCCTCCTGCATTCCTATAGACCTTCCCTTCTGTTATTTTTCAGAAATGCTTCTTTAAAGCCCTATTTTACAACAACTGTCCTGGTAATGGAACCATAATTTTTTTCCTTTTTTGTCCTGATTCCGTCAATCGTAATCGTATAACTGCCGCCCTTTTTCATATTGGCTATCTGCACTTTTACGTTTCCTTTTGCTTTCTTTACAATTTTCGCGCCACAAAGATTTCCTTCGGAATCCTTTACCGTAACTGCCGCATCCTTGTAATAAGCTGCTGACTTCATCTTCAGAATTACAAAGTTTTTACCCTGCACTTCTGCTTTTCCGACCTTGCTCTTCGTCTTCATTCCTTTAGCGGTAAACTCTTTGTTAACCGTAACGGCTTCTGTGGAATCTTGTCCTAAAATTCCTTCAATCATCAGAGTATACTTCTGTCCCTTTACCAGTCCGCTCACAGAAACTGTTAAAAGACTCTTATTCTTTTTTGAGACTTTACATGGAATCTCCGTTCCGTTTTGATCTGTGATAACTGCTTTGAGCCCCTCGGTATAAGTCACCTTCTGCTTGAAAGAGATATTCACCTTTCCCGCAGAAGTACAAGTTACTTTTCCAACCTCCTGGCTCTTTGCTTTTGTCTTTACCGGTGCGGGTTTCTCTGCCTTTTTTGCTCCCTGAAGCTCTGTAAACACGATTTCCCCTGGCTGCTGTGCAAATACCATAGCCGGCGTTCCTGCCATCATACTTACTGCTAATACTCCTGCTGTAATTCCTTTTACACTTCTTCTTTTCATAAGAAATACCTCCTTTGTTTTGTCTGTTACTTAGATAATGCCAAAGGAGGTATTTTTATTGCACAAATTTAAATTTTTTTATTTTAATCTAAAGCAGTTGATATTTCTTCCTGAAAACCGGACTAACTCTCCCCATCCCCCGCCGGGATAAACATAATCACAATTACTGCTAATAACAGGACGCACGCTACCAGCGCTGACTTCTCCATAAACATCCGGGTAATCACGGTCCCCACGATGGCTCCCACGATAAAAAACAGGATAATTCCATAATACTGGAGACTCTTTTTGATTGCCTGTTTATCTTTCGTTACATTATACTTAAAAAACTGCTCCGTGGCGCTGCGGAGGTTTCCGGTACACATGGTCGTCGCATAGGTGCTGCTTCCATGAAAGGTCCGGAAGCTTTCTACCTGCATGGAGCATACGAAAGACACCGCCACATTGACCGCCGCATCATGGATACCCGACGGGATGAAAGCGATCGTCCAGAGTACGGCAAATTCAAGCGCCAGCACAATCTGCCGCCAGTGTATGACGCTCTCATGCCGGAACTCCCGCTTCACAAGCTCTGCCACAAGAATTCCGGCCATGAATGCCAGAATCGGCCAGATATAACCGCCAAGCTTTTCCCAGTTTCCGTCTGCGACACTGATGCCAAGAAGGACGATGTTGCCCGTCTGCGCATTAGCAAAAACACCGCCCCGGCAGACATAGGTGTATACATCAAGATATCCTCCCGCTATGGCCAGCAGTATGCCTACGAGATAAGACTCAGATGCCTCTTTTTTTAAAAAACTCATCTTTTACTTCTTGCTGGAAAGATATGCGGCTTTCCCTTCTTCATAAAGGTTATTTCCCTCGCTGTCAATGATAACTACCAGCGGCATATCCTCCACATAAAGCTTCCTCAATGCTTCCGCGCCTAAATCTTCGTATGCAATCAGCTCCGCTTTCTTGATGCACTTTGCAAGAAGCGCTCCGGCTCCGCCAATAGCTCCAAAATAGACGCCCGAATATTTCTTCATGGCTTCCACCACTTCCGGAAGTCTCGCACCCTTTCCAATCATTCCTCTGGCGCCGACTGACATCATCGTGGGCGCATAGGCGTCCATACGCCCGCTGGTCGTAGGACCTGCGGAACCAATCACCTGTCCCGGTTTTGCCGGGGTCGGCCCTACGTAGTAGATGGTCGCATCCGTGGGGTCAAAGGGAAGCTCTTCTCCCTTCGCCAGAGTCTCGCACATTCTCTTGTGCCCTGCGTCCCTGGATGTATAAATTGTTCCGGTCAGATATACGCTGTCCCCGGCATGGAGGGTTTTTGCCACTTCCTCCGTCAAAGGCAGTTGAATATGTTTTTCCATCTCAGATCACCTCCGTTTTGTGGCGTGTCACATGACAGTTAATATTTACCGCACAGGGCATTCCTGCGATATGGGTCGGCAGTGTTTCAATATTCAGCCCGATCGCCGTTGTCTTGCCGCCAAAGCCCTGCGGCCCGATGCCAAGCTCATTGACTTTCTCCAGCATTTCCTTTTCCAAATCCGCATAGAACGGGTCGGGATTCGAAGAATCCACCGGACGCATCAGCGCTTTCTTCGCCAGAAGCGCACACTTGTCGAACGTCCCGCCGATTCCCACGCCGACTACCATAGGCGGGCATGGGTTCGGG
>CAJKKX010000010.1 GCA_905200565.1 uncultured Lachnospiraceae bacterium | reverse complement strand
GCTGGCGGGGGAGGAGCTTTCGGCTTATCGTGACGTGAAGTGTTACAGTTTCCTTGTAAAACCGTTTGGGGAGAAGGAATTTGCTGAGGCGTTTCGCGATGCGTTGGGACTTTCCGGGCAGATCAGGCGGGAGGGGAGGAGAATCCAGCTTGAGCAAAAGCAGTTTATTCTGGAGTATGCGGCGGAGGATATTGTGTATATTGAGGCCTTTGGGAAGAAACTGGTTATTCATACGGATAACCGTTTGTCCGGAAGAAAAGAGGATACTGTTTCCGGGTATACGTTAGCCGGAATGCTGGCGCTGCTCACCGCTCTTGTCGCGTCCCGCAGCGCCTTGTCGCGGGCTTCTACCGCCGCTTCGTACGCTTCCCTCTTTTCCTCCACGGCCTGTCTGAGCTGCTCTTTTGTTTCCTTCGCTTCGGTTTCCTTTTTCGCACCGGATTTTTTCTGATATTCCTTTAATGCCTGCTCCGCACTTTCCTTCTCCTTTTGCGCCGCTTCTTCTACCGCCTTCGCATCTGCAAGCTCCGCCTGATAAGCCCCCTCTTCCTCTTGCGCATTTGCCTTCTTTTCGATTTCCTGCCGGTTCTGGGCCGCCTGTTGAAGCGCTTCCTCCTTTTGTTTCAAAATCTCTTTCAGTTCTTCCTCCTGCTCTCCCGTCTCGTTCCTAAGCGTTGGCTTTTCCCGGCTTTCCAGCGCTTTCTTCGCCTCTTCCAGCTCTTTTTTCGCCTTCTCCACCTCCCGGTTCCCTTCGGTCTCAGCATCGGCATAGGAATCCGCCGCCTGCTGCTGTTCCAGGCTTTTTTGCTGCGCCGCCACACTTCTCGCACTCTGTCCGTCCCCGTTTTGCAGATCGCTCTTTTGCAGCTCCCTCTTTGCGTCAAGAATCTGCTCCTCAAGCTCCTCCATGTCCAGCTCAAACAGAAGCTCCCCTTTTTCCACCTGCTGCCCCACATCGACATAGATCGCTTTGACGACCTGATTTGGCTCCGTTAAGACTGCCTGCTCCCGCTTCTGTTCCACCTTTCCCTGTGCCGTTACCTGATGGGAGATGGTCATGCCCTGCATTTTTGCCGTCTGTATTCTGGGAATCCCCGTACTGTCCGCCGCTCTGGAAAGCAGTGTAAATAAAACAGCCAGAACCAGAAACCCGCCGAGCAGACGAAACACATTTTTTCTCATGATAACACCCTTCCTTTCCTTATTCCTTGACTGCCGCCGCCACGATCCCCTGCTCCAGATAGTCCTTTCCTCCCAGAAATACGAACAATGCCGGAATCAGCGCCAGCACGGATGTGGCAAACGCCATGCCTGCCCGTGACAGATCAATGTCCGGCAGGAACAGAGACATCGGCCAGAGCGCTTTGTTTTTCAGAAATGTAAGCGGCTGCTCAATCAGGTTCCAGTATTCCAGAAATCCCAGCACCATAGCCGATACGATGCCCGGTGAACCGAGCGGCAGCCCAAAATGCAAAAAAATACGCAAATCCCCCGCTCCGTCCAGCTTTGCCGACTCGATGATGGCCTCCGGCACCTGACAAAAGAACCGGTACATCAGAAAGACCGGAAAGGTGGAGAATACGGCCGGAACTACAACCGCCAACTGGCTATCCAGCATGTGAAGCCTGTCAAACAGAAGATATTCCGACAGCATCAGAACCTGAAAAGGCATCATCATCAGAATAATATAAAGACGAAACAGAAATTTCTTCCCCCGAAACGAATACCGCGCAAATCCCCAGGCTGCCGGAACCCCGACCAGAAGCTGCCCTCCTAAAATCGCCGCCGTCATTTTTACCGAATTCCAGAACATGACAAACACCTCCGGCGTATCCAGCAGAAGCTTCACCCAAGATTTCAGCGTCGGGAACCTGGGCAGAAAGCTCCATTTGACATATCCTCCCCCGCCCGCCAGCACAGGCGCCAGATTTTCTTTCAGCTCATCGCCGCTCATTAAAGAGCCGGAGAGCAGAAAGAAAACCGGAAAACAGGCGGCAGCAGCCATAAAAAGCAGCACGGCCAGACCTGCTCCTCTTACCAGGAACACCTTCTTTCTCTGTTTCATGTTTCCCCCTTATCCCATGCCCGCCGCAGAAAGAGAATCAAAAGAAAAATAATCATTCCATTGACAACTGCGGCGGCAGCCATTTTATCCAGATCCAGATCGCGGAACCAGTTGTTAAACAAATGCTGCATCATATAGATGCTCTCATGCGGGTAATCTCCCGCCAGCAGATATGCCTCCCGGAATACCTTAAACGAATTCAGCAGGGACAGTACACTGATGGTATACAAGGACGGCAGAAGATTCGGCAGGGTAATATACAGGAAGCATTTCAGCTCTCCTGCGCCGTCCACGCGGGCCGCTTCGTAAATATTTTCAGAGATTCCCGACAGTCCCGCAATCCAGAGTACAATATCATAACCAAGATTCTTCCACAGGTAACTAAATACCAGAACCCCGAAAGCGCCCTCTGCATTCATCCAGTCCTGCCCCTGTACCGAAAACAGCGACAGACATCCATTCAGAAGTCCCTGCGGCTGAAACACGAATCTCCACAGCAGTACCACCGAAGCTGTGGGAATCGCCATCGGAACCAGAAAGGCGCTTTTGAGCAGACTCCCAAGCTTTGTCTGGCGATGCAGAAATACGGCAATCAGCAAAGACAACACCAGCAGGAGTGGAATACAAAAAACTGTAAACCGTATCGTATTCATGCCTGCCAGCCGGAATGCAGGATTTTCAAAAACCGCCTGATAATTGGCAAATCCCACCCATTTTCCATTCACCGCCTCCAAAAAGGAACGGCGCGCCACGTCCAGCAGGGGAAGCAGAAGAAAAATCCCCGTCCCCAGAAGGCTGGGCAGGATAAACAGCAGTCCCGCCCGTTCTCCTTTTTTGTATGTCCTTTTTCCAAACTTCATAGGATCAGCCTATTCTGCCAGATACAGATTGACCTTCTGTACAAGAGCCGTGACAGCCTCCTCCACGCTGCACTCCTCTTTCAGATATTTCACTGCCTGCTCGATGACGGCCTCTTTGATGACATCGTCCATAAGGACAGGTGTATCCAGAGATTCTATCTTTTCGCGCAGGGCGTCAAAATCCGCTTTCTCCGGCCACGAAATCGTCAGCTCCTCAAACATTCCCGTCCCTGAATCGCCGACACAGAGGGATGTCTCCGGCGCATCTTTCACTTCTATGGTCGCCGCGTCAAAGGCTTTCCGGTTGATCGGGAAACCTCCTCCCTGGTCCAGCTTCTGGGACTCCTTTCGGAACACATAGCTTACGAATTTCTTCGCGTCCTCTGTCATGGCGCTTTTGCTGCTGACGCCAAAGATTGTCTGCGGGCAGTAAACCTTCTTCCCTGCCAGGCTCCACAGTCCGTATTCCCCGTTCATCTTCTTCTTAACTGCAAGCATCTGGTTGAAGCCTGAAACAGACCCCAGCGACCCGGCAGCCGCTTTCAGGTTTCCTCCGACAACCTCCATGCTGTCCATATCTATTCCATCCCATGTGCCGACTCCCATACTCCCTATCGTATAAACTACATTTTCTATCTTTTCTTCCGGATAGTTTCCTGTATCAAAGATTCTCTTAAGCTGTGTATAAAATTCTTTTACCTTTTCCTGGTTTAAACTGCCGTCCTCATTCAGCAGGGCGGGCGAATAAGCCTGATAGAATCTCTCTGCGGTCAATTCCGGCGAAGCCGTATTTACAATCGCTTCCACATCTTTCTCTTTTTTTCGTAATTCCTCCACTTTATCCGCAAACGCCCTCATATCAGAAGAAGCTTCTATCAGCTCTGCATTTCCCTCTATCGCCGGCATACTAAAACGCGAAGGAATCGCATAAAGTCCGCTTTCCTTCCGATAAGTTTCCGCAACATTTTCAAAACATCCGTCCCCTGCCTTCAATTCCTCCAGTATATCTGACAAATCGGTAAGCAATCCCTTCTCCATATAGGATGCGACAGGCAGTCCATCCAGCACCAGAATATCCGGGCCCTTGCCGGCCATGATATCGGCATTCAGCGTCTTAAGAGCATCAGACACCGTAGTTCCATCCTCGCCGCTGATTCCGATCTGGAAGTTCACGCAGTAATCGGTATTTTCTTTCTGGAACAGGGAAATCGCCTGACGTATGTCCGTATTATCACGGAGGGCATACAGCTTTAACTCCTTGCTGGGCTTGCTCGGCGTATTCTCCGACCATGTATATTTCAGAAGCTTACTGCCTCCATTTCCCGTTAACTCGTTTGCCAGCGCCAAAAACGAACCGCCTTCCAGCGCCGCCACCGCCACCAGCCCCGTATCCGGACTTCCCAGAGAATTCAGGTTTCCATCTATGATCTGCTCATTCACAGAACCGCCTGAAATATGGCGGTAAATACCGCTGCTGCTGCAATAATAAAAGCAGTTATCCTCCAATCCATCGGCAAACACAATCTGTTTGCTGGATGTATTGAAGCTCTCGATTCCTCCCGCCTGTTTCACCGCATCCAGCAATATCTGATCCTGCGGCGCAGCTTCTCCTGTCTGCGCATCATACAGCGCTGTATTTCCATCTACTCCGACAATCAGCGTATTTCCGGCAATCTCAAAACTGTCCACACCCGATAAAACTTCTTTCTCAAGCGTCCCCGTGGAAGGATTGATCTGATACAGTTTTCCATTGTAATCGTTCCCGAACAATGTCCCGTCCGGTGCATACCGTACGCTTGACAAACCGTTCTTCATGTCCATCTCATAACCTGTAAAACCGGATTCCTCCCCATCTTCGGATTCTGCGCCTTCTGTCTCTTCCTTTTCCGCTTCCGTCCCCAGATCAACGTCTGCCGCACCGGAAGTTCCTGCCAGAACTCCTCCCGATGAAAGGTCTTTATCCATCTCCTCCAGCTCCAGACTGACCTCCTGGAACTGAAACTGGCCTGTCATATAAAAGTATCCCTGGGTCTCTCCTTTATATCCGAGCATAAAAGCCTCTCCGGCAGGTGACAGGACGGCGTCCATCAGGTAGATATCCTCCCCCGTGATGTCTTTTCCAAGCTCCCCTTTCTTCTCCCAGGCGCCTCCTTCGTCCGCTAAGTCCCATACCCCGTAATTCATGTCTGCATCGCATCCAAAAATCCGTATCGTTCCATCCTGAAGTACGGCCACATCCAGCGCCTGCACCATTTCTTCCGGCAGGGGCATTTCCTCCTCCAGATATCTTCCCATCGCCTGCCCGCCGGACGTGCCAATGCTTTCCCCCACGCTTCCGTCTTTTGCGGAACAGCCGCCAAGAGCCGTTACTGCCAGCGCTGCCGCCAGAAAAACGGACAGCGCTCTTTTTCTGTTTTTCATAGGTATCCTCCTTATTTTGTTTTCTGTCTCCACCATATCATGTGTTTCTCTATTTTTTCTCTAAATTAAAAAAAGACACAAAAGATTCACGTTTCCAGGGGGAATGATGTGGATTTTTAGAGATTCTTTAGAGATACTTGTGCTATATTCTATAGTAAGAAAGGATTGATTCACTTGAGAATTTTGATGATCGAAGATAATAAAGAACTGTGCCGCTCCCTTTCTTTTCAGTTGAAAGCGGAAGGCTTTGAAGTGGACGTGTGCTATGACGGCGGGGACGCCCTTCTTTTTATCAGGCAGGAAGCCCACGACCTGATTCTTCTGGACCGGATGCTTCCTGGCATGGATGGCCTGGCCGTTCTCCATGCGGCAAGAAAGCAGAATATTTCCACGCCCGTAATCCTGCTTGCCGCACTGGGGGAACTTGGCGACCGAATCGCCGGACTGGACTGCGGCGCGGACGATTACATCGTAAAGCCCTTTGACTTTCAGGAGCTTATGGCAAGAATCCGCTGTATTCTCCGCAGACCCAGGCAATGGGAGGACAGACAAAATCTGCGCTTCGGGGACGTATCCTATGATCCGTCCCTTCGCAAAATGACCTGTCAGACGGCAGAATGCTCCCTGTCCAGACGGGAAGGAGAACTTCTGGAACTGTTTCTTCGAAATGGAGGGCAGATTCTGCCGCGAAATGCCATCCTTTCCCGTGTATGGGGCCCTGATTCCGCCGTAGAAGACGGCAACCTGGATAATTACATTCATTTCCTGCGCCGAAGGCTGAATGCTATGAACAGCCGTCTTTCTCTTCGAACCGTACGCAGCATCGGTTACCGTCTGGAGGATACCGGCGCTCCCTCGCAGCTTACCTAAGTATTTTCAGTCAGGAGGACTTTATGTTTCAGAAACTGCATTTACAAATGACGCTTTTCTGCGCTCTCATCACCAGCCTGATTCTGGTGGGGCTTTCCTGTATCTGTCTCTATATTTCCGAACAGGGCGCCGCACAGAACAGCTACATGGTTTTCCAGAACACGGTCAGCTCCCTGTTAAGCCACCTGGAAAACCAGACGACCATCTCCCATGAGTGGCTTCTTCAGATGAAAGCTTCCAACAATCTTGATCTTTTCCTTTACGACAATGGACAGCCCCTTTTTTTCAATACCATGAAACAGGATTCTGCTATAAACGAAGCGCGCAGGCAGGCTATGGAAACAGCGAAAAAAAGCTATGGGTTGAATCTTGATGCGGATGAGAGTTGGAACATCCTGACGCGCCATGTAGAATTTCCCATGAAGGCTTCCGATGGAAAGGATTATTATGTTTCCGCCGCCCTTCTGTCCCGAAAAGGCGGCGTACTCTCTGCCATATTCCTGCACGATCTGGATGCCGAGCATGAGGCTTTTTTCAGGCAGCGCATGCTGTTCTTTTTCATTGATCTGGGAGCCATCCTCCTGCTCTCCATTTTTTCCTGGTTCTTCACCGGACGGATGATTCGCCCTCTGCGTGAAAACCGGAAGCGGCAGATGCAGTTTATTGCTTCCGCTTCTCATGAACTGCGTTCTCCTCTGACTGTGATCTTAAACAGCCTGTCAGCCATGAAAATTGCAAAAAAAGAAGACTCCGAAGCTTTCTTTCGTACCATCCAGTCCGAAGGTGAACGGATGTCCCGTCTCATCGGAGATATGCTCACCCTCGCAGGCGCTGACAATGGCTCCTGGAGCATTCATCCTTCTTCGGTCGAACTGGACACCCTGGTACTTCAAACCTGCGAAAAATTCGAAACGGCAGCATGGCAGAAAGGGATTTCCCTCTCTGCCATGCTGCCCGAAGAAGAACTGCCCCCCTGCATCTGTGATGGAGAACGTATCGCCCAGGTGCTCTCGATCCTTCTGGACAATGCCTTAAGCTACACCCCCTCCGGCGGAAGCATCCGGCTCTCCCTTCTCCGGGAGAAAACCCGGTTTCTGCTGCGCGTCTCTGATAATGGCCCCGGTATCGCAGACTGTGAAAAGCCGCTGGTCTTTGAACGCTTCTACCGCACCGACGCCTCCCGCCGGGATAAGGAACACTTTGGTCTTGGACTCTGCATCGCCGGAGAAATCATCCGTCTGCACGGAGGAAAAATTCAGATCGAGGACACTCCCGGAGGCGGCGCCTCCTTTGTCATTTCGTTGCCTTCTCTCAGCTTATAATCTTATAATAGGTCTTAGCCGTCCTGCCATACACGATACAGTACAAAAGAGCAAACAGGATGATCGAGCCAATGGTACACAGCACAAAAAGCTGTACATTGAGAAGTCCCATCAGAAGGAGAATCTGCCGGATCATATGAAAAGCAGCCAAAATATGGATTCCTGCCATGATTAACGGCAGGTAGAATACCGTCAGCACCTGGCTCCGTATTGTTTTCTTCACCTCCATACGGCTCATGCCTACCTTCTGCATGATCTGATACCGCTCTCTGTCCTCGTACCCCTCGGATATCTGCTTATAATAGATGATCAGAATGGTCGCCATGAGGAAGAGAAATCCCAGGAAGATTCCCAGAAACAAAAGTCCCCCGTTCGTGCCATAAAAGCTGCTGCGCGCCTCCGCCACGCTCCTCACAGACCCGTCCAGATCTGCGGCCTGTAGTTCCCGATTCAGCTCTTCCCAGACCTGAAGCTGCTCCTCCGGTTCCATATCCAGATCAAATCCGCAGTAATAGTTCCACATCGGCGTATCCTCTGAGGTGCCCCCCTGCAAAGCGCCGGAAATCTTTCCTGATACAGATTTATCCGCCAGAACCAGATAAAACGTATCCACCGTGCTTCCCAGCCTTTCTCCCGGTATCGGGAAGTCCTCTAAAACCTCCTTTATCTGAAAATCCACATCTCCAAAACGGATTTCTTTCTCTTCCATCTCCCCGGAAACCGGATAGACGAGCACTTCCTTTTCCTCTAACGTAACATTCCTGCCGCTCAGGCGGTTATAATCCTCCAGAGTGATACACTCCACGTCGGCATAATCTGAAAGATTCGTCGAACTTCCATCGGAAGGTACAAACTGATTTCCCGATTTCAGAGTAAAATAGTACTTCAAAAAATAGGCCACTTCATCAATCGGCTCCGCATGATATGCTGCCAGCGCCTTTTCTTTGATTTCTTCTACCTTCTCTGTCGTCTCCTCCGTCGCCATCTTCATATCAAAACAGACATTTCTCGGATAACGCACCCGAAGCGAATCCTCCGTTCCCAGATACACACAGACAGTTGTAGAAATCAAAATCAGCACCCCGGTAGACAGCACGCAGATGCTTGCCAGTCCCGCCGCATTCTGCTTCATCCGGTACATCATGCCGGAAACCGTGATAAAATGATTTGTCTGATAATAAAATTTCTTCTTCCGGCGCATAAGCTTCAGGATTGCGATGCTTCCGGCCGTAAACAAAAGATAGGTTGCGATGATAACCAGAATCACCGCCAGGAAAAACAGCTCCAGCGCATCCACCGGATCTTCTACCGTAGCCGCCATATAATAACCGATTCCCAGAAATACAAATCCCGCAACGGTCATGACCCATTTCGTCTTTGGCTCCTTCTCTCCGACATTTCCGCCCTTTAAAAGCTCTACCGGATTTGCCATATGAATCTGTCGCAGAGTATTTAGAAGATTCACTGCAAAAATCACTCCAAACAGAACCATTGCCTCTGCCATCGCCCGCGGCGCCACCTCAAATTTCAATGCCATAGAAAGCCGTAACACCCGTTCCACGCCCAGGTAGACCAGCTTGGAAAACAGCACTCCAAAACCAAGCCCCATTGCCATGCTTAAAAGAAAGGCAAAGATACTCTCCCACAGAACGACCCTGCCCAGATGGCGTTTTTCCATGCCCAGGATATTATACAGGCCAAATTCCTTCTTCCGGCGTTTAATCAGAAAGCTGTTTGTATAAAACAGGAAAATGACTGCGAAGATTCCGATAATCCAGCTTCCAAAATCCATGATTGACTGGATCGAGCCGCCGCCTCTCATATTGTTCATACTCTCATTCATAGAAAGCCCGCGGATGATATAGTACATCATAATCGTACCCATACAGGTCAAAAGATATGGAATATAGGTCTGTGCGTTTTTCTTCATATTGTTCAGCGCCAGTTTTTCATAGAAAAAATTATTCATTTCTGTCACCACCTGTCGCCAGCAGTGTCAATGTATCCGATATTTTCTGATACATCTCATCCTCCGTCATCGATGCGCGGTAAATCTGGTGGAACACTTCGCCATCCTTGATAAAAAGCACCCTCTTCGCATGACTTGCCGCTTTTACGCTGTGCGTCACCATCAGAATCGTCTGCCCGTCGTCATTGATCTCCCCAAACACCCGCAGAAGCCCTTCCGTGGCGCGGGAATCCAGGGCTCCCGTCGGTTCATCCGCCAGCACCAGTTTGGGCTCCGTAATCAGCGCTCTGGCGACTGCCGCCCTCTGCTTCTGTCCTCCGGACACCTCATAAGGATATTTCTCCAGAATCTCCAGGATGCCAAGCTTCCCCGCTATGGGCTCCAGCCTTTTGTTCATTTCCTCATATTTCTTTCCGGACAGTACCAGCGGAAGGAAAATGTTATCTTTCAAAGAAAACGTATCCAGCAGGTTAAAATCCTGAAACACAAATCCCAGGTTTTCTCTTCGAAAAGCGGATATTTCTTTTTCTTTGATTCCCGTGATATTTTCCCCGTTCAGGAGTACCTCGCCGCTTGTCGGCTTATCCAGCGCCGCCAGAATATTCAGAAGCGTCGTTTTTCCGGAACCGGACTCGCCCATGATTGCCACATACTCACCCTCTTCCACGGAAAAGGAAACATTCCCAAGCGCCTGTACCTGGTTCCCTCCAAATCTGGGAATATAGATTTTCTTTAAATTGTGTACTTCCAAAATTGCCATTTTCTTACCTCCTCATGTTCCACAGTTCATGCTTTCTTCGCCTTCTCTGTGTTTCTGTCCTGAGTATAGCAGAACAGGGAACTGTGCTGCCATTTTTCCGGCTTACAATTCCCTGCGTAACCTTACGATTTTGTAAGGTGTGGAGATTTTTATTTTCGGCTTAATCCACTTCCAATTTCGCTGACTCCAATCCCAGCATGACCCGCGTTCCCCCTCCGACGACAGACGTAATCCGGATTTCGTGATTCAGCTTATTCAGGATACTTTTACACAGATACAGGCCGATACCCGTGGATTTCCTGTCAATACGGCCATTATACCCGGTAAATCCCTTCTCAAAAATGCGGGGCAAATCCTCCGGTGCGATTCCGATACCGGTATCCTCAATCACCAGCGTTTTCGGGGATTTCTCCTCCATATAGATGGAGATTTCTCCCTTTCTGGTGTATTTAATGGCATTTGAGAGAAGCTGTTCCAATACAAAGACGAGCCACTTCTCATCCGTGATCACGGTAACGCCCAGCTCCTGATAATTTAAACGCAGCCGTTTTCGGATAAAGCTTTTCGAATATTTCCGCACCGCCCGCCTTACGATATCGTCCAGTGGATGCTGCCGGATTTTCAGATCGGCGCCCATTTCCTCCATCCGGAGGTATTGCAGCACCATCCCTACATATTCCTCTGTCTTAAAGAGCTGCTCCGAAAGCTCTTCTTTATCCGGGTTCTCTTCTGACTGAAGAAGCAGACGCATGGCCGCCATCGGCGTCTTGACCTGGTGCACCCACATCGTATAATAATCCTTCATTTCTGTATATCTGCCATAATACTCCGACTCCAGCCGGCATTTATACTGAAATACCTCTTCCAAAAGTTCCCAGTATTTCTCCTCCAGTGGATTTTCCGGCTCCGGAATCTTCTCAAGCGTAAGGAAAACATATTTCTTCGCCATCTCAAGCTGGGCCATATGTTTCACAAATCTCCGAAAATCAAGCGCCATATAAATCCCGCCAAGAACGGTAAATAGAAGCAGACCATATCCTACGGAACCAAGCGGAAGTTCTGAAAGTGAAAAAACTGCCAGGAATATCGTCATCCACAAAGCCGTCAGCATGATTGCTTTTCGATTCATTTTCAAGTAAGCTGTGATATTCTTTCTATTACTGTTCAATGAAATACCCGATTCCTTTCTTTGTGGTGATAAAATCTTTCACGCCCGCTTCCTCCAGTTTTTTCCGAAGGCGGGTCACATTGACCGTCAGCGTATTGTCATCCACATAGCTGTCCGTTTCCCAGAGCCTCGTCATGATCTTATCCCGGCTCACGACATTACCTTTTTGCTCCATCAGAATCTGTAAAATCTTAAATTCATTTTTTGTCAGATCTACCTTCCTGTCCTCATAAAGCACCGTAGCGTCCGAAAGATTCAGGATGACTCCCCTGTGTTCACAAAGCTGCGTCTGCCCGCCGAAATCATAGGTTCTTCGAAGCATGGCCTGAATCTTTGCCATCAGCACATTCAGGTCAAACGGCTTTGCCACGAAATCATCGCCGCCCATATTGACCGCCATGACGATGTTCATATTATCAGAAGCAGAGGACAGAAAAACAATCGGCACGCAGGAAATCTGTCTGATCTGACTGCACCAGTGATACCCGTTGAAAAAGGGCAGGGAAATATCCATCAGTACAAGCTGCGGAGAAAAAGAGACGAACTCTGCCAGCACGTTCTTAAAATCCTCCGCACACCGCACTTCATACCCCCAGCCCTCCATATGCTTTCTGATGATCTCTGCAATCGTAATGTCATCCTCGACAATCATGATCCGGTACATAGCTCCTCCTGCATAAAAACCACTTTTTGGAATCCTTTCCGTATTTCTAACAGGTTCATTCTACCAGAATCTTTCCCCTTCGTCCAGCGGGTATCCCTTCGGCTGCCGCCGGAAAGGCTTTGCCAGAAGAAATCCTCCGAAAATCACGCCGTTCACCAGAAGAGCCGCCAGCAGATCCCCCCATGCGATATACTGGTTCTGAAAAGCCTCTGCCGAACCCCCGGAAAGAATTGCCGCCAGATTATTATTCAGAAAATGCAGGACGACCGGAACCCAGATATTCTGCGTTTTCATATACGCCCAGGCAAAGAAAATCCCCAGAGAAATGCAGGTAATTAACTGTGCCGCAGCCATCGCCGGTCCCGTTTCCGTTGTATAGTAACAGAAGTCAAGGGGAAAATGCCAGAGTCCCCAGACGATTCCCAGCACGATAACTCCTGTCCGCAGGCCAAACTTTTTCTGAAGCAGCGGCTGTAAATAATACCTCCATCCATACTCTTCCCCCAGAAAAGCGATGTATACGAGAAAAAAATTTATGAACAGAGCCGCCAGGCCAATCCAGGTGCCCGGACTTTCGGCAATCAGCAGAAACATGGATAACTGTCCGGTCAGAGCGCACGTAAGCGCCAGCCTGAGCACGAACAGGCCGATAAAAACAGCAATACAAACTACCGACGCCTTTGTGCTTTTCCACCCCAGCCCATAAGCTCTCCTTTTCTCTTTCCCTACCGCCAGAAGAAGAATCCATCCAATCAGGCTTCCCCCGATCAAAACATACTGGCTGGCAAGATTCCACGCAGAAACTCCCGTCCCGGATACGATAACCAGTTCATTCGGCAACAGAACGGACAGGATAGCGAGCGCAATCATGACCCCCGTAACCAGCAGAAAAAACCGGAAAAACCATTTCGGCACGCCTGCGTCCTTTTTTCCCGTCAGCAGACAGCCAAGCATCACCCCGGCAGCCGGATACAGCATCTGGGCATTCGGAAATACATTCAAATCCATATGGTATGTCACCCCATACCACATCAGAAGCCCCATCGCAAAGGTTATTCCATATGCAATAAAAACAAAGATCGCCAACTGCTTCTTCTCTGCGCTCCCTTTCATAGCTTCTTCCTCCTGTGCTCTACTTGATATAAAACTGCATCAGCTTCATGTTTTCATCAAAAGCAATCGTAAACTGTATGCTTCCATCGGCGTACTTTCCAATCATGACGACGCCTCCAAACTGCTCTCCCGTCTTTTCATTTTCAGAGCCGACCGTAACCGTCTTTTCAACTTCCTGAAATTCGCCGCACCTTTCGAGATACGGGTCGGATGCTTCAGCGAACTGCTCTGCCGTAAGGCTCTGCTTCAATTCCTCAGCTCCCATGTCAAGAATACCCTGGTAATCCCTTTCATTAAACAGCTCCACCGCTTTCATGGCTTCTTCTTTTACCGTTTCTTCGTCAAACTTATCCGGAAGTCCATTCTGCGAACATCCGGTTAAAAAAAGCGCAGCCAGTATTCCGGTTAACATCATCCTTCTCATTAATTTTTTCATGATTTGTCACAACCTTTCTTTCTATTTATTGCCCTGGAAACATCATGGTTACGGAAAAAATATTCCCTTCCCTCGACACTTCCAATTCCCCGTGGTATTTTTTCAGCGCCTGCCTTACGTTCTCCAGTCCCAGTCCCTCATGCCCTTCTTTTTTTCCATCTGTAAAAGTATTCCTGATCTTCACGACCGCAAAATCCTGTATCTGCTCTCCACGAATCCAGAGCCTGAAATCCTGCTGCCTTTTTCCGGCCTCCAGCGCATTATCCAGAAGATTGGCGAAAATCGTCGTGACATCCATGTCCGAGAGAAATCCCAGGTCTACGCCGCCAAGCCCGCATTCCACCTGCTCCTTTGGCAGCCCTTTCAGCTTATCATTCAGCACGATATTCAGCATCCGGTTGTCCGAATAAAATTTCAATCCCAGGGAATTCAGCATCTCATGGACGTCCGTAAAATAATCCTGCGTCTGCTCCAGACGGGCCGCCTGTTCCAGGGCATACATATGGTTTCGGATATCGTGAATGATTTTCCTGGACTGGCTATAGTTCTCCTCCAGCTCCATATAATACTGATGCGTCAGCAAATTTTGCTTTTCCATCATTTCCACCTGATGTTTCAGCTCCCGATTTGCCGCCACATCATACCAGAAATACAGGCAGTAAAAATTCATCACCAGCAGCATACCGCCAAATACGATCAGAAACCCATACCCATAACGGGCAAAAAAGACTTCTCCCGATACCAGATAGAGAAAAATCAGCGCTATGCTGAATAAAGGAACGATCATCATCCCCCGCATCTTCAACCCCCGCCCGTCCTCGATATAGCGTTTTTTTAAGAGCTTCCCCAGAATCATCGTGGACAGAATTAAAACAAACTGCTTCATCAGCATCAGTAAGCAGCCATACGTGTTCACCTCCAGGTAAAAGAATGAGGACAAATGAATCGTACAGAAAATTGCTATCATCTGTGACAGATACATCGCTGCCATATAGATAAGCTGGTAGAGAAGTCCCGTCCGGCTTCTGTGGTACAGAAACCAGCCAATTCCCAGATAATACGGCGTAAGCACCACCATCGTAAGGGCGTCATCCCTTCCAAGATTCGGAAGAAGCACAGCCAGCAGCGCAAAGATTCCCCAACAGAGAATTTCCGCCCACTCATGCTTCTCTGTCTTTCTCGGAAGCATCCGCACCATGAAAATGGCGCACCCCGTAAAAACAGAGAGTTCAAGAATCACAAGAAAAAGTCCCAAAGCCAAATCTGTCATGATTTTTTCCTTTCCTCCAGTCTTTTGGAAAAATAGCTCATCAGCTCCTGTTTCCACAGCTTCTGTTTTTTCTGGGACAGAGGAAGCTCCATACCGTTATCAAGGTAAATCTGGCTGCCTTTTACATTTTTTACATGCTGCATATTTACCACAAAACTTTTGTGAGGCATGGAAAATCCGTATTCCTTCATCCGTTCATAAACCTCCCCGATGCGGTTTACCATAAAGTATTCTTCCCGTCCCGTCACAATCCGTATCCGCCGGTTGAAATACCCAAAATAATAAATCTCCTCCGTCGGCAGACACACCATCCCATCTACCGTCCGAAAGTCCAAAACCGTCATCTTTTCCGGGCTTTTCACATAGCGGAAAACCTCTTCCAGAGTACTGATCATGTTTTTATGGTTTACGGGCTTTAGCAGATATTGAAAAGCATGCACCGCAAAGGCTCCTGCCACATAGTCCCGGTATGCGGTGAGATAAACAATTTTCACTTCCCGGTCCATCTGGCGCACCGCCTTCCCCGTCTCAATTCCATTCATCCCTTCCATATCAATATCCAAAAAAACTGCATGATATGGCCTGTAATCAAAAAGAAGCTCCTCTCCCGAAGAAAAGCAGGAAACCTCCGTCTGGGGATTCCATTCCAAAATCAATCTCTGTACCTCGGAAACGATGTGCTCATCATCATCACAAACTGCAATCCTGTACATTTTTCTCTTCCTTTCTGGCACACCCTCAGTATAATGTTCCGGCGCAGACAAGTAAAGCCTTCCGGCATAAAAGACAAAAATTATGTATTAAAAGAGCGGTTTGTTACAGAATTTGCTGTATTCTCGTTTTTCTTTTTTTCCTGTTACTTTTGCTTTGGATAGGCTATACTATAAAAAACACCGAAAGGGACTGATAACATGAGAGCTTACGAAAGATTTTTAAAATATGCTGTTGTTATGACACCCAGTGATGAAGAAAGCGCTTCCACGCCCAGCAGCGCCTGTCAGTTCAGCCTTGCAGGGCTATTGGCCAATGAAATGCGAGAGCTTGGAATTATGGATGTGACGGTGGATGAAAAATGCTATGTATACGGAAACATCCCCGCCACAAAAGGATTTGAGGACAGGATGCGCCTTGGCTTCATCGCACATATGGATACTGTGTCCGACTTTACAGAACACCAGATACATCCGCTGATTCATGAAAACTATGACGGCGGCGCCCTTACGCTTGGTACCAGCGGCAGAAGCCTTGACCCCTCTGTCTTTTGCCATCTTCCGAATCTCAAAGGAAAAACGCTAATTACCAGCGACGGAACCACCATCCTCGGCGCGGACGACAAAGCAGGAATCGCTTCTATCCTGACGATGGCAGAAGAACTTCTCGAAAAAAATCTGCCTCATGGAAAAATCTGCATTGCGTTTACTCCGGATGAAGAAACAGGAAGAGGCGCGGATTTTTTTGATGTGGCACATTTTGGGGCAGATTTTGCATACACAGTGGACGGTGGTGCGGAAGGCGGGATTGAATATGAAAATTTCAACGCCTGCGAAGCGCATTTTGACATAATCGGAATCAACGTCCATCCGGGAAGCGCCAAAAATATCATGGTAAACGCAGGGACCATCGCCTGTGAAATTCAATCCCTGCTGCCCAAAAAAGAAACGCCGGAGCATACGGAGGATTATGAGGGCTTTTATCATCTGACAAAGCTAGAAGGAAGCTGCGAAAAAGCTGCCCTTTCCTATATCGTGCGGGATCACGATACCGGAAACTTTGAAAAACGTAAACAGACGCTTCTGGAAATCGCCGCCTCCCTCAATCAAAAATACGGAGAAAATACCGTAATGCTTTACATCAAAGACCAATACCGGAATATGGCAGAAAAAATCCGCCCCTGTTTCCACCTGATTGAAAATGCGCAAAAAGCCTGCAAAAATGCCGGAGTAGAGCCGCACGTCCTTCCCATACGCGGCGGTACGGATGGCGCCAGACTGAGCTTTATGGGACTGCCATGCCCCAATCTGGGGACGGGGGGATATGCTTTCCACGGTCCCTATGAGCATATTACCGTGGAAGGAATGGATAAAGTCGTGGAAATTCTGAAAGAGATTGTTAAAATTTACAGCAAGAGGAAAGCATAGGCGGGCTTGTGGCGCTGTCAATTCTGGTTTTGAGGGGAGGTCGCTTACGCTGGACAGTTACGAAGCCGATGGTTTACAGGCTTACCCCGGACGTCGG
>CAJKKX010000009.1 GCA_905200565.1 uncultured Lachnospiraceae bacterium | reverse complement strand
GTCCGCCAAATAGTGATGATCTCTTTTTCCATCCACAGTATAGCACATCTTTTTTGTTATGAAAAGTAGTTTTATAAATAATTTTGTCTAAAGTTGTTTACAAAAACAGAAAAGGGTGTTATAATAACCTCACAATCAAAAATGGACAGGGGAGATGCCATTTATGAAAAAGAACACAACCAAAGTTTTAAAGGCGGCCAACAAGTATCTGGTCATGCAGTGCATACAGACGTATGAACCGGTGACCACTGAAGAAATTACTTCCAGAACATCTTTAAGCAGGCCGACCGTATTGGAGATCATCCGGGAGTTTCTGGAAGAAGGCTACATCATGAAAAATGGATTTTCGGAATCCACCGGCGGACGTCCGGCAGAGCTGATCCACATTAATAAGGATTCGGCTTATGCAGTAGGAATCGATCTGGAGTTTCCGAAGGTCCGGATGGCAGTATCTAATATGAAGAAGGAAATCATTGCAAGTCGGGAAGTAAAGTTCCGGATAGACTGCGAAGCGCAGGAGGTTCTGAACAGACTGCTGGCAGAGATTGAGCTTCTGATCGCGGATGCCGGTAAGCCAAAAGAGAAAATGGCTGGGATCGGCCTGGGAATATCCGGGACTATCCGAAAAAATGAAGGAAAATCCCTTCACATCAAAAGAATCCGCGGATGGGATCACATTGACATGAAACAGATCCTGGAGGAACGTTTCCAGATGCCAGTGTATATGAAAAATGACGTTCATCTTCTGGCTCTCATCGAGAAGGAAAAATACCTTTCTTCGGAAACGGCAGATTTCATTTATATCGGAATCCGTTCCGGTATCGGAAGCGCTATTTTCTGTAAAAATCGCCCTCTTGACGGGAATCACGGAAATGCCGGCTACATTGGCCACACTACGCTGGACGTAAACGGACCGGAATGTGTCTGCGGAAACCACGGATGCCTTGATGCCTACGCCGGAGAGCTGGCGCTCAACAAATTCTACCGCAGAAAAACCGGTACGGAAAGCACCGAAGAATACTATACTCTTCACGATTTTATTGAAAAGACGAAGCAGGGAGATACTGACAGTACGGAGATTCTAAAAAGAGCCGCTTCTTATCTGGGAATCGCTATTTCCAATATGCTGAAGACACTGGAAATAGAAACGATCATAATCGGCGGATGCCCTAATCTCGACGGATCTGTTTACTGGGATACCCTGCAGGAGACGGTAAAGAAATATCTGGTACATGATATGGAAATGCACCCGGATATCCGTGTGGGAAAGCTGAAAAAGGAAGATTATCCTCTTGGCGCCTGCTGCTATGTGTTTGAGCATATGTTCGCAAAACCAAAGCTGTCCCTCGCCGTCATTTAATCTGATTTAGTCCGACGAAACCGCGCACTGTCGGATTGAATAAAAATCTAAATTCCAAAGGAGGAACATTCATGAAAAACAAAGTTATTGCTATGTTACTTAGTATGAGCATGGTCGCCGGTCTGTGGACAGGCTGTGTGTCTGCGGAAGACGGATCTGACAGCGCAGAAGCGGTGACACTGGAGATTCTTTCCCTCAAGACGGAGGAAGGCCCTACCGCTGCATTCCAGGAAATGATGGATAACTACACGGCGGCAAATCCCAATGTTACCTTCGAGATCCAGAGCATGAGTTCTGACGATCTTAAAACTACGCTTCGCGCCAGAAGCGCTTCCGGAGATATGCCGGATATCATTACCTGGATGAAGGAAGTGGAGCCCGAATTTCTGGTTGATTTATCGGGCGAGGAATTTCTCTCCAATCTGAATGCGGACACCGTAGCCGGCGCGAACGCCATTTATGAGGATGCCGTATACGCCATGCCGATCGACAACGGCTATATCGGTCTGTACTACAACAAAGACGTGCTGGAGGCCAACGGCCTGGAAGCTCCCACTACGCTTGACGAGCTGATCTCCTGCTGCGAAACACTGCAGGCAAACGGCGTAACACCTTTTGCATCCAGCCTCAGCAACCTGTCCGTACCCTATATGTCGTTGATCGCGCTGTTCGCAGAAACCGTATACGGACCGAATCCCAACTGGAGCGCAGAACGGGATGCCGGCGAACATACTATCGTAGCTGACGAAGGCTGGAAGCAGGCCTTTGATATTCTGAAAGACGTCGTTTATAAATACTGCGATCCGGACACTGCCTACAATCAGTCCTATGATGACTGTGCAGCGCTGATCGCCAACGGTGAAGTAGCTTTTTACGGCAATGGTTCCTGGGCTCTTTCCGGCATCAGAGACGTAAATCCGGATGCCAATATCGGTCTGATGGCCTTCCCCATCTCCGACAATCCGGACGATGCAAAGCTGCTCTGTTTCCCGGACACTTCCATGTCTATCTGCGCAGATTCTGAAAATATTGATGCAGCAAAGGATTTTCTTGCGTACATGGCAAGCGAGGAAGCCGGAACTATCTGGTCTGAAAACGTAAAAGTTTCTTCCGCAGTAAACGGAGTAACGGTGGATTATGACCCAATTGCGGCAGACATCGACTCTTATCTCACGAGCGGGCAGTTTACGCCGTATGGAGACCGGGTGCTCCGCAGCGTATTCACAGACAAGCTCTGGGAAACCTTCTCTTACTACATGCTGGACGAAAGCGATTGGGAGAGCCTTGCAACAGAGCTGGATACCTACTGGGACAAAGCTCTTGAAGAGGAATCCGCAGCAGAATAAACGCAGATTTATCCGAAAAAATGATATGTGATAAGAAATAATGGGAAATGCCTCAGTGATGCATGAATCATTGGGGCATTTTCTGAAATCAAAACGACAGGGAGATCGCAGAATCGGGAAAAGGAGCGAAACATGAGAAAGAAACAAAATACCTTTTATATGGCATTGCTGATGCCTGCTATCATCCTTTTTGTGGTATTCTTTATTGTGCCGGTGGTCCAGAGCATGTGGCTGTCCTTCACAGACTCCTATGGAATGAAGACTACCTACAATTTTGTTGGATGGAAAAATTATCTTGAGGCGTTTACCGACAAAACCTTCACAAAAACCATCGGCGTAACGCTGAAATATGCATTGATTACCGTAGTAATCGGAAACCTTCTGTCATTGCTGCTTGCGCTTCTTCTGGATTCCAGGATCAGGTGCAAAGCCGTACTTAGGACATTTTTCTTTGTGCCTAATATGATGAGCCTTCTGGTGGTAGGCTACATCTGGTGCTTCATCTATCAGCAGGTTCTTCCTGACGTATTTGCCGCCCTGGGGATGAAGAGCATTGCTTTGCTCGGAAATAAAAATACCGTGATCCCTGCTCTTGCGGCAGCCGGCATCTGGAACTGCGCAGGTTACTATATGGTAATTTATATTGCAGCGCTGCAGGGAATATCAGACGATCTGATAGAAGCGGCAAGAATCGACGGGGCAAATACGCGGCAGATCCTGCGCCACATCAAGCTGCCGCTGATCTCTCCTACCATCATCACCTGTCTGATCTTATCCGTGGCAGCCCATATGAAGGTGTTTGAGCTGCCCTATACCATGACCAGCGGCGGACCGGTAGGCTCCTCTGCCACCATGGTTTACAAGATCTATATGACGGCATTTAACGCTAACCGCAACGGCTACGCTTCGGCACAGGCCATGATACTGTTTATCATCATCGGCGGTATCAGTCTGGGGCTGAATCTGCTCATGAGAAAAAGAGAGGAGAGGTTGGGATGAAAAAAAGACATATTGTTTTGCTGACAGTCGCCGTATGGATCCTTGCTCTGATATTTGCGGCGCCGCTGGTTCTGGTTCTCATAAATTCCTTTAAGACAAAGGGCGAGATCATGACTTCAGCCATCGCACTGCCCTCCTCCCTGTATCTGGGAAACTTCGTGCAGATCATAACGGAGAGTAATTTTGTGTCCTCCTTTTTCTGCAGCTTGTTTGTGGTGATCGTAACTACCTCTCTGACAGTGCTGGTAGCGGCGATAACCGGATACGCCCTCGCCAGATGGGACAGCAAATTATGCCGGATCCTGGTGCTGGTCATCATGTCTACCCTGTTTGTGCCTTTCCAGGTGTATATGGTCGCTCTCATTGTGGTAATCCGGGATCTTCATCTGGTCAACAACCTTCTTGGTCTGATTCTGGTGTATCTTGCTTTAGGGATGCCCGTCCCCATTTTCCTTTGCCGCAGCTACTGTGTCGGCATGTCCAGGGAAATCGAGGAATCCGCTATCATCGACGGCGCTTCCAGAGGAAGAATGTTGTTTACCATTGTGCTTCCGCTCATGAAACCTATTCTGGCAACGGTGGCTGTATTAAACGCCCTGTGGGTATGGGGCGAGTTTCTGGTGGCCTTTCTTGTATACGGAAACGGAAAGCCCATGACGCTGCCCCTGTCCCAGCGATATTTCTTCGGAACCTATACCAATCAGTGGAATCTGATCCTTGCAAACTTTCTTATTTCCAGCATTCCTATCATTATCTTCTACATCGTCATGCAGAAGCATATCATAAAAGGAATTGCTGCCGGAGCCATTAAAGGATAATGATCAGAATAAGCCCCTTCATCAGGCTTTTGCCTGACAAAGGGGCTTAAATTTATATTTCTGCCGTTAGAATAAATCCCTCAGCTTCTCCGAAATGCTTTCTTCCACTTCCTCTGTCTCCGTTTCTTCCACCTCCGGTATGGTAATGGATTCTGTTTTCATGACAAACTGTACCAGACCGATGTTTTCATTTTTCTCTGAGGTGAAGGAAACCGGTTCGAAGTCGCCGCCGGCTATTTTGTCGACTGCCTTGTCGATTTCTTCATCAATAGTCTCGTCGATGTCCTGCGTCTTTTCCACGAACTCGTTTGTGCCGTCCTTCAGCTCTGCGGTGCCGTCTTTCAGCTCCACAACGCCGTCATACAGATCCGAAACGCCGTCCGACAGCTCCACGGTACCGTCATAGAGCTGTGTTGCGCCGTCCTGCAGCGTAACGGTCCCGCTGTAGAGGGAGCCTGCGCCCTGACGCAGCGCATCTGCGCCCCCTGCCAGGCTGCCAGCGCCGGACTGAAGCTGCGACGCGCCCTTTGCGGCACTTCCCGCTCCGGATGCCAGCTCTTTGGAGCCGGAGGCAAGCTGTTTTGCCCCGGAGGTAAGTGATTTTGTTCCGCTGTAAAGCTCCTTTGAACCATCGGCAAGCTCGCGGTTGCCTTCCGCAAGCGCCTCCGCGCCCTCTGCCAGGGATGCAGTGCCTTCCGTCACCTGTCCAAATGCCGTATACAGCGCATCATAGCCTTCCTTAACCGCCTGAACGCCTTCTGTGTATTCCTGGATGCCTGCGTTCAGCGTGGCGTCCGCCGTTACAAGCTGGTCAATACCCTCTTTCAGCGGCTCCATGTTTGCCGTAATCATGTTCTCCAGCACCACCGGCAGCTTCTGTACCTCCGCATCGAAAAGCTGGTACTGCTGCTCCAGCTCCGCCATGCCTGTGCCTGCCGCATCGATGCCGCCCTTTAAGGATTCAAATGCCGTTGTATTGCCGTCCAGAAGGTCCGCAATATTATACACCATACTGATCGTGCCCTGGACATCCACGCCGGTCATTGTACTGATCAACTGCTTCGTCTTATCATCCAGTGCGCCATAAATTCCCGATGCCTTTGCGGCGATTCCTCTTAAAGAAGCAGACGCATTGCTGTTCTGTGTCTCCAGCTCATTTATCTGACCATAGCTGCCCTGGATCGTTGTCAGTCCGTCGGATACCGCCTGCGCGCCGTCCGCCGCCTGCCCGATTGCCGTCAGAATAGCGGTGGAACTGTCAAGCAGCGTCTGCATCTGCTCTGTTCCGACCGTGATGCCGTCCAGGCTCTTCTGAATCTGCAGAAGCGCCGCCTGAATCTGCGACGATCCACTGGTAAGCTCCGGTGAATTTTCCGTCAGCGTGTTCAGTGCCGCCTGCAGGCTGCCTGCGCCCGTCTGAAGCTGCTTAAGGCTATCCGCCAGCGTCTGTGAACCATCCTTTAACTCCATGCTGCCCTCAGCAGCCTCCTTTGCCCCTTCCGCAAGCTCCTTCGCACCCTTCTGCGCCGCCTGTGCGCCCGACGCAGCGCTCTGGATACCCTTATTCAAAGACTTTGCCCCGCTGTTTAATGTTTTCAGTCCGCTGTTTAAGGAAGCCGCTCCGGAGTACAGCTCATTTGCCCCGGAAACCAGCTCACCGGTACCGGAAGACAGCTCGCCTGCTCCGGATACCAGCTCTCCCGTGCCGCTGCTCAAATCCGAAGCGCCGTCCTCCAGTTCCTCTGCACCGTCCTTCAATTCCTCTACGCCGTCCAGAAGCTCCTGCGCGCCATCGTCCAACTCGCCCGCTCCGTCGTCAAATTCCTCCGCCGCATCCTTGATCTCATCCGTTTTTTCCGTAATCGAGCTTGTGTCCAGAGAATCCACATCGATATCAAAAGACATCGGCACCGCCTGGAAGGAAAGCGCATCCATCTCAAACTCTGTCACGTCGGCGCTTATCGTAAATTCCTTTTCCTGCCCCGCCATGATATTATATAAAATCTGACGGTCCTTGCCGACGTTTGCCTCTGTCGCGCCGTCCGCCCGGATATTGCTGCATTTCTCCGTATCCAGCGTCACCGTCGCCTGCATCAGATAATTGTCAAAAAACTCGTCGTCCGAAGCCGGATTGTCCTTCACCGACACCGAAATTTTAAGTGCTCCGCTTTTGCCTGGAAGCTCTTCCGCGGTAATTTCTTTGCCGTCCAGCGTATAGGAAATGTCAATCAGCCAGGGCAGCGTTGTATCCGCCATGTCGCCCTGGTAAAGAAATCTCCCCTTTGCCGCATTCACCGTCACCTTGCCGTCCTCCAGAAGGATTTCGTCCTCCGTGGAAAGATTTTTTACAGCGGAATAATCTCCATAGTCCACAATCTCCGTGTCCTCTCCGAGCGTGTATTCGTTTACCACATAAATTCCGGAGACGCTGCCATCTTCTCACCTTCTTCTTGTTTCAATTATCTTCCTCATGTGATACACTTAATAAAAACGAAAGGCGGTTTTATTTATGAATGGATCACAGTTGGAGTCTCTTGCTGATTACATACGTACTTATGTGCGTGATGTTTATCTGGAGCATCAGGAAATTTTAGAGCATAACATCCAAAAACGTGCATTTGATATTTTTCCAGACGCTTTTACTCATGACCAGCAGCGCGTCATTCAGCGTGTTGCCGAAGAAATCTTTCGTGCTGATGAAGCTCTCTGTAACGAATACTCGCGAGCTATTATCGGAGCACTTCATGAAGTCCGAGAAAGTTTTCTGGAATAATATGTTTTGAAGTGTAGGGCAGCCCTTCGTCAGGTCTGCCCTCGCAGCCGTTTTCATATGCAAGTTTTATTCCTTTCTTCCCAACTTCTTCTATGATTTCTTTAGCAGCTCTGACATCAGAAGCATTTCTTCCGTCTATTTCCATACTGATACTAATTTTCACTTTTTTATTGTCCTTTCCACTGCATCCGTCCGCTCCGTATAGAAACGGTTCTGTGTTGCCTTCTCAGCTTTCCTGACCGCGCCCAGCAGCTGTTCCAATGATTTCAATGCCTTGGCATTTTCCTCAGACCACTTTCGGACTGGTTCAAGTTCGCTGATCGTATCTTTAGCATTTCTTCGTTCCTGCCTTACCCTCTTTAATTCCTTTGATATCCTCGCCATGTCGTGATAGCTGTCATCGTGCAGTTCCAGACGGTGGAGTAGATCCTGAGTTTCGTTATCCGCATCCGCCTGCCTTGTCCTTGCGATTTCATACTCCATCATCGACTCGCGCATGAAATCAAGAAATCCGGATATGTATTCACTCTTTTTCATTCCTCCGCCCCTCTATTCCTTAATCAGTTTCCGGAGCTTCGGCTTCCCTCCGATCTTCTTCAGAGATATCCTGCTGACCACTTCCAGATACTCCTGTGTGTTCTTTACCACCAGCCAGTTCTCCGGAACAAGTCCATGGGATCTCATCAGCTTCTTCTGCTGCAGCGTCGGTCTTTTCCCGTTTTTGATCTTGATCGTCCCCTTTCAATTCTGTTTTCTTTTCTGTAACGATTGTTCCTGCCTTCAGATCGGCTTTATTTTGCAGTGATCACTGCGGTTCCGGTTGAGAAATCCGGGTTGATATGTTAGGATATTTTTGAGTTATTTGTTACCCTAAACACATAATATCACTTTCGGGATATTTAGTCAACAAAAATATCTCGTTTGTGATATTTAATTTAGGAGATCGGAGGTTTAAATGGATAACGTGATAGGATGTAGAATAAAAGAAAGGCGAAAAGAGCTAAAGCTCACTCAGGTTCAAATTAAAGAAATATGTGGTATATCTAACGGTAATTTAAGCGATTTCGAAAACGGAAATAAAACACCGTCAGCTAATGCATTGATAGCTTTGTCAAAAGCTCTGCATGTATCTATAGACTGGATCTTGACTGGAGAAAATCACCATGAGGATATCACAAATGAGATATTTTCTTCCCATGAGAATGATCTATTGCAACTTTTCAGATGCCTTGATCCAGATGATCAAGAAGAAATAATAGAAATGATGGAATTGAAAATCAAAAGGAAAGACAGTCGAAGAAAATCATCAAATTCAGGGGACAAAACTGATATAGGAATAGCTTAATTTTTTTCTCTTTTTTTGGGTTACTTGTTACCCATTTTTATATATTTTTTGTCCCATTGCTTTTTCCACAATTTTTTGTGGAAAACTCTGAAATACCGCATAAATACGCCAATGGGACATATATTATTTTGCGTACAATTTTGTCCCATTGATCTATTCATATTTTTTACAGTTTTTGAATTGAATTTTTTCTTTTTGTAACGCTCTGTGAAAACCGTGTAACGCTTGTATTTACTGGATTTCTTCGCTTATTTTTGTGCAAAAAAATAACGCTATAACGCTGTGTTATAACGCTCTGCCTATTTACACATAATGTTCCTGATGTTAAAATATGCTGGTAACGATGTTCATTTTCGTTTCTGTTAAAAAACCGCTGAAAATCAAGTGTTTTCGGCGGTTTTCCCCTTTCCATTCTTCTATTATCGAAAATTGTATATACAATTATTCTCATACTCAAAATGGCTGTCAAAAAAATCCTCTTTTCAAATGATAAAATCGCCATATCCCTTGATTTTCCGGTATTTCCCGCCATTTCCCAAATTGAAACACAACTTCTCAGATCATCCCATGTTTTTGACATTTATTTTGGTAGTCCACAACCTGCCCCAGTCCTTTGGTTGTTTAATTTTTCCGCACACCTCATAGGATTCATCCTCAAAAACCACATGGGACGGGTCTTCCAGAATATCCTCCATTGCGATCATCTGCGAGGGATGCTTTCCTTTTCCATATTTCAGATCCAGCCACATCGTAATTTCCTGCATCGTTGCCAGGGTAACTTCCTCATCCGGAAGTACAGAATCCAGGAACTGCTCATAATATTCGTTGCACTGTATGTGATGTGTATCATGGTCCTCCTGATGCACCAGAAATACAAAGTATTCGTTGTGCTCCATATTTTTCTTATATTCTTCCAGCATCCGTTTATAGTATTCTTTTTCCGTCTGCAGAATGTTATGAAAAAAGATATCGTCTGCATCCGTGCTGAATACAGCCGCTCCGCTTATCCCCTCCGGGCAGTGCACCGTATTCAGGATATCGCGGACGGTCCACTGGTATCCCCATATTTCACTGTCCGGGTCCGGTCTTCTGAAATTTTCCGTATCCATTTTGTATACGTCCCAGGGACAGCCTCTGTGATACATGCTGGTGTCGCAGGTTCCGTGGTCATACCCCAGCCCCCATAATCCCCGGATCCCATATTTTTCACAGCTTTTCACAAAATGACTTCCGACGCTTCCGACCCACTGATCAATTCCGGCGATCTGCGTGTAATAGGGGAAGTGATGTTCGGTCATCGCCTTCATTTTTCCGAAAAACTCATCCGTCTCCTCCTGTGTATGCCTGGTATTGTAATTGTCCGTATTTTTAAAAAAGTTTGATGTAGGCATAATGCCATAATCATCACCAAATGCCTCATGCCAGCGAATCATCTGCTCTTTTTTAAAGAAACCTGTAACAGGGTCAATCAGCCACGTCACCGGAATATCATGCCTGCGGTATACTGGCAGAAGCTCCTTTGCCGCTTTGTCAAACCCGTTTCCGGCAGCATCATGTTTTTTCGTAATATCCGAATCCTCGTATGCAGAAGGATCATACCCATAATGAAAATTGCTGCTGATTACCATACAGAGAAAAAATTCCTTCTCTCCAAAAACCACACACGGAATCCGGTACTGTTTTTCTCTTATCCGCACAGCCGCAATTCCTCTGCCCTTCCCCACGCACATTGCGCTCATGCGGATTCCGTGCGCGCAGGCTTCCACCGTAATGTCACTCAGTAATTTTGACGCGGAAAACTGTATTTCTTCCGGCCGGAGGTCGTCTCCGTAAAAATACCATTCATTTCTTTTTCCAATAATTCCTACAATTTTGGGTGTCAGCTTCATTTCAATCTCCTCTCTCAAATCTGTATTTACGATTTTACCGCCCCGGACGCCAGTCCGTTTACAATATCCTTTTGCATCAGGATATAGAAAATAATCATCGGCAGACTGATAATTATTACCGCCGCCGTTACCTACTCCCACTGTGTATTATACTGACCGGAAAAATACATCAGTCCCGCCGGCATCGTTTTGGAATCCTTTGTAGTGAGGACAATAA
This sequence comes from uncultured Lachnospiraceae bacterium, assembly GCA_905200565.1. The sequence continues at coordinate 6,769 of CAJKKX010000009.1, read as the reverse complement.
TCGGGAGCAGCAAATCATTCCATATATTAATCGCATTAATAATGATCAATGTACTCATGACCGGTTTAATCAGCGGTCTGACAATCTGAAACATCATGCGGACCGTCCCGCACCCGTCAATACTCGCGACCTCTTCAATCTCAACCGGCAGCCCCTTTATAAAATTCGAAATCAACAGTACCCCCATCGGAATAGAAAAGGCGGTATACACAAAAATCAGCCCCAGCGGGTTATTCACCAGTCCCAGCCTCGTAATCATTCCGAACAGCGGAATAATCGCCATCTGTATCGGAAACATAATTCCGCTGAGCAGAAGCATAAACAGGGCGCCTTTTCCGGCAAATTTCATTCTTGCAAACGGATACGCTGTAATGATGTTCAGAAAGTAAATTGCCACCAGACTTCCCCCGGTCACAATAATACTGTTAATAAGGGAACGTCCAAAGTTTCCTTTTACCCAGGCAGTCACGTAATTGCCAAGGTAAAGACTCTCCGGCATGGATAATCCGGATGTGCGTATTTCCGCAGAGGTCTTGAAAGAATTCATCAAAACCATAAACACAGGATACATATACAGCAGCGCCAGCACCGTAATCAGACTATAGCCGCATATGCTCAGAGCTTTTTTCCGCATATTTTTCATGCCTCCTTTTCACGCGTAACTTTCAGCTGAATCAGTGAAACAATCAGTACCAGCACAAACAGAATCGTCGATTCCGCCGATGCATATCCATAATAATGGGCTGAACCTCCGAATGCCTCATTAAAAATACGCACGGTCATCAGCTCAGAGCTGTTAAACGGTCCTCCCTTTGTCATAACGTAGGTCAGGTCAAAGGCCTTGATGCAGCCGATCGTCGTCAGCAATATTACAACGGAAATCGTCGGCTTCAGCAGCGGCAGCGTAATGTAACGTATCTGCTGCCATGTAGTCGCACCGTCGATCCTGGCGCTCTCGTACACATCCGCCGGAATAGACTGCAGCCCCGCCAGGAGAATGATCATATTATTTCCCTGCCCTTTCCAGATATCTACAAAAATCACCGCATACAGCGCCAGCTTATAATTTCCCAGGAAATCCACCACCGGAAGTCCCAGCAGCTTTGAAATACCGCTGAAAATTCCATTTGTCGGATCAAACATAAAGCTCCAGGTATATCCGATCGCAACTGTGCTCATCACGACAGGAATAAAAAAGCAGGCCCGGTAAAAATTTTTAAACCGTATTTTATTCAGGACAAGCGCAAGCGAAACCGAAATAAAAAGGCCAATGGTATTGTAACAGAGAACCAGCTTTATATTATTGACAATGGAAGCCCAGAATTTTTTATCATTGGTAAATATATTAATGTAATTTTTCCATCCCACAAAATTCAGCTTCGGCTGGAATCCGTCATAATTTGTAAAGCTGTATACAAAGGTAGTCATCACCGGGATCACAAAAAAAACGGTAAATATCAGCAGCCCGGGCAAGATAAGCAAATAGGGTTCCAGCTGCTTTTTTCGGTTTTTTTGCTTCATATTTTCTCCTTTCTGGCAGAAAAAGAGCCGGGAGTTTTCCCCCAGCCCCCATAAATCAGCCTATTTTGTTAAAGAATCCTGCAGCATCTGGTCCATCTCCGCTACGACCTCATCCGAAGTCTTCACTCCCGCAAACACAGCCGCCAGCCCATCAGTAGCCGCATCCTGGGCAGCCCCCGGATGAAGATTCGTATTCATCGGCGTGATACATTCTCCAATCTGCTTTGCCGCTCCGGAATCGCCTCCTGTAACGCCCTCAACCGTAGTGCCGATCACTGCCGCTTTTTCCACATACACACTGTAATTTTCCGGCGTGAAGAAGAAATTGATAAAATCAATTGCCTGATCCACATGTTCCCCCTGCTTATATGCCGCCATACTGAATGTATATCCGCCCTGCGCACAGATATCCTCCTGCGGCTCTTCATTATAAGGCTGCTTACAGAACCCATATGTAAAATCCGGATCTGCCGCCTCTACTTCCGTAAGGAAAAAGCTTCCGTTCGGGCAGAACAGGGCTTCCTGGTTGTACCAGAGCTGCACGGCGCTGTCCTGTGATGTCCCAAGCACATTTTCCGGGTAATAACCTGCGTCATAGTATTCTTTCGCCGTATCAAATGCCCATCTGACCTCCTCTACATCAGAAAGCGTTGCTTCCCCAATCTGGAACCTGTCAAACAGCGTCGGGGCCGCCTCTCCTGCCTTGCCCCACAGCGTCCAGAGCGTCATCCACGCCGTCCATCCATCCTGCAGACCATTTGCAATCGGCACATATCCGGCCTCCTTGGCAGTTTCGCAGCAGTTTCTGAATTCGCCGATAGTAGTCGGGACCTCCAGGCCAAGCTTCTCCAGCATATCTGCATTGTACCACAGTCCCCAGCAATCAGCTGCCACCGGGATTCCCTGAATCTCTCCTTCATACGCAGATACCTGGTCAAGTCCCTCCTTGAGATATCCTACCGCCGGCTGACCGGTCAGATCCGCCACATAGTCTCCGGAAGCATAATTCTTTTTATTGTCCTCCTGATAACGGATGGACATCAGATCCGCCGCTTCACCGGAAGCCATTCTCGCCATATAGACTGTATCATACTGATCCGATTCCAGAAGCTCGATTTCGATCTTTACATTTGGATTCGCCTCTTCATACAGATCCGCCACTGCCCGGAGGCCGTCTTCATTATTGTCCAGCCATCCCATATAAGTCAGTGTAATTTCCTCTTCTGCAAAAGCAGTTCCTCCTGCGCACATTGCCGCTAATGCAGATACTGCAAACAACCGTTTTCCCCATTTTTTCATGTCCATGCTTCTCCTTTCGTGTGCACTGCACTTTTTTTGATGGTGTTATTATAAACTTTCCCGTGCATGCAAAAAAGCGCTCCTATTCCCGAAAAGGTGCCTGTTTTCCATTTCCCACCTGATTCCGATACTCACCCGGAGTAACTCCCACTTCCTTTTTAAATACCCTGATAAACTGTTTCGGACTTGCATATCCGGTCAGTTCCGCTACTTCATATATTTTCAGATCAAACTGCATCAGATATTTTTTTGCATGCTCCATGCGCACGTACAGAAGATAACTGGTATAATTTTCTCCTGTTTCCCGTTTGAACAAATCGCTGAGATATTTGGGGCTTAAATAAACCTGATCCGCCAGCGCATTTAAATTAATATTTTCCGCATAATGCTCCTGAATATATCTTTTGATTTCCTGAACGATCCGCGAGGAGCCTGTCTCACCGGTTCTTTGATCCTCCCTTGTCAGTTCCTGCAATATAACCTTTACTTTTTCCAGAAGTTCTTCGCTGCTGCTGCAGTCATTTACACTGAAAATCTGTTCATTCAGGATGTCGTCAAGAACCGGCGGTAAAAAACCGTCCGTCCTCATCTGGGCAATCGCCAGACGAAGCAGTCCCTGGAAATACCGCGCTACATCCTGCGGGATAATCATCTTCCGGGCACACCATGTCATCTGACCGCGCAGCTTTTCTTCCGCTTCTTCCGCTTTTCTCTGTTCAAGCAGAGCGCACAGCTCAGATTCCACGTGATTCTGAAGTAAATCAATGGTAAACGGAACCATTTCCTCTCCGCTCCATCTTTGTATCTGCTGCTTCTTCGTTCTGTAAAAGCTCATTCCCTGGCACTGCTTTGCCTGCCTAAAAAGCCCGGACAGACTGTCCGTATCCGACACAGTGTCGCTGACATAAAGGCAGCTTCCCTCTATCCCCAGCTCCTTCATCTGCTCCAGAAGAAAATGATTTATAAAATGAATATCCGATACCTTCTCCGTCTGCAGCAGAATACATATTTCATTGCCATCTGCTGTCACAAAACCCGTCTGATTTTTTTCCAGCCAGCCCTCTGCTGCCCGGATTCCCTGCTGCCGTATTTCGCTTCCGCATATCGCCGGGAGCTGGAGTAACACTACTGTGAAAAAACAGCTTTCTTTCAGACTCTGCCGCAGCACTCCCTCTTCTCCCCTGTTATTCCGGTAAAAAAACTGATAAAGAGCGTCTCTGATTCTTTCCGCATTTTTCCTTGAAAGGCTCTGCCTTTTTTCCTGAAACAGCGCCGTCATTTTCTCCAGCACAGAATAAATTTCTCTGCTGTTTACCGGTTTCAATATATAATCAGAAACTCCCAGCCGCAGTGCCTCCTGCGCATACTCAAATTCTCCGTATCCGCTCAGTACCACATATTTCGTATCCGGCAGCTTATCCAGCAGCCGTTCGATCATTTCCAGCCCTGTTCCGTCCGGCATACGGATATCTGTGATAATGACATCCGGCCGGCACGCAAGCGCCGTATTTACCGCCTCCTCCAGGCTTTTTGCTTCTCCCGCTACCACATAATCCTGTGCCCGTCTCTTAATGATACTCTTTATCCCTTTTAATATAATGGGTTCATCATCCACAACCATAATTCTAAGCATGACTTTCCTCCCGGCTGCACGGCAGCAGCAGTCGAACCTCCGTCCCTTTTCCCGGTTTGCTTGTTATTTTTAATCCGTATTTTTCTCCATACCTCAGCTTTATCCGCTGATGCACATTTTTCAGACCGATACTCTGCCCGGGCCGTTCCGTCTCCTCTCCCTGCTCCAGATTTTTTATAACGCCCGCCAGCGTTTCCGGATCCATCCCCTGCCCATCATCCGCGATAAGAATTTCCATATCAGAATTTTCCTCCCGCACTCTGATTCGAAGATGGATTCCGCTCCCGGCTCCTCCTGTGCCATGTAAGATAGCGTTCTCGACAACCGGCTGGATGCTCAGCTTTACGATCCGGTTATCTGCCAGCTTCTTTGGACAATCCACACTCAGAGATATACAATGGTCATACCGGACATTCTGGATCTGTACATAATTCTCTACACAGGCCAGCTCCTCGCTCAGGCGTACCATTGCATCTCTGGTCGTAAGTGTAAACCGCATAAACTTGCCCAGATCCGTCACCATCTCCGCCACATCCGTATCGTCGTTAATTTCCGCCATCATCGTAATGCTCTCCAGCGTATTATACAGAAAATGCGGATTAATCTGGTTCTGCAGCGCCTGAAGATTTGCGTCTCTTTCCTGGAGCTTCAGCTTATATTCCCTTGTGATCAAATCGTCGATCGCATCCAGCATAGAGTTAAAGCAGTCTGTCAGCTCTCCTACCTCATCCCTGCCTCCGGCTTCTTTTACCTTCGCCTTAAAGTTTCCATGCTTTACCTGCATCATTGCGTCGCGAAGATGCACCAGCGGAGCTGTCAGCTGCCGTGAAGCCACTACCGTTGCTGCCAGAACTGCCGCACTGACCAGAATCAGGATAAGCGTCGTCAGCCTGGCCATCTGATTCAGCCCCGACATGACTACCTCTTCCTTCTGAAATATCCAGGTCACCAGGTCATTGTCACTTTTTGCAGATACACTGAGCAGGTAACGATTCCCATCAATTATTACGCTTCCTTCGCTGTCATCCTTGCCGGTCTCAGAAAAATACTCTGAAAAAGCTTCCAACTGCTCTTCCGGTATCGTTCCGTTCAGCATGGAGCCATCCTGCAGTGTAACCGCAATATACGCATCTGAGACGTCACTGTTTTTTTCTGTCATTTCCATAATCAGCCCGCTGTCCATTTCCAGAATTGCATAGCCGATCGGTGTATTTGTATTTACTTCTTTAATTACCCGCACATAGCTGAAAACATTTTTGCGGGTACGGTTCACATAGCTCTGGGGATGCGTGGGAATTATCAGAAATTCCTCATCCATAGATGCAATATAGCTTTTGAAGTAATCCGTATCGCGATAATATCCTCCGTTGCTCTTATTATAAACCACATTTCCATCCAGGTCTGTAATAAACACCGACTGGATTTCCTGATCCTGAATCAGCATATTAAACAGAAAATCATTCATAATATCATTGTTTTCCCTGGTCATTACACTCCGGTCTCCATGTATGGATATATCATAAAGGATTTCCTGTATCTGATTGTTGTAATATGGATACAGTGAAATTCGTTTTACGGCAGTCAGATATGTATCAAGGTTCGTTTCAATCTGGTCGCTGACCATATCATATACCCGTACTGTGCTTTCCTCCAGGTTTTGCTGATACCACTTGAACACTACCAGGTTTACGCCTAGCAGAGGAATAATGACACAGACACAAAATACTGCTGCTATCTTTACTCTCAGAGAATGAAAATTTTTCACGGCCGGATCCCCTCCCAGGAAATTATTCTGCCCGCAGGCAGTGAAAAACAGCTCCGTCAAACGCGTGCATAGCTTCGATCTGCAGATATCCGTCCTCTCCCAGAGAGGCACTGATTGCGTTGTCTGCAAACATGCTGCTGATATGATAACCTCTCAGATTTTTCTGATACCCTGCAATTATCCCCTCAGGCTGAAAGCTGTGTACGACCAGAAGTGCTCCTTCTTCGCTGAGCAATTCAACGATCTGATACCCCTCCGGCTTTGCATAAGAACGTACCACGGATCCGCTGCGGCTCACTCTTGCATTTCTGATAATCGGCGTACATTTTCTGTAAAGAGCGATTGCTTCTTCTATCAGCGCCCATATCTTCCGGCAGCACAGTAAATCCCATCGTCTGTGTTTCACTGTCCAGAAGATACAAAAGAACCATATTATTTACCTTATATGAACGATAAATCTGCTTCACTGCATTTTCCTCCTTCTGCTACTACAATGTATTTATGGTTAATACCCCTTACAGCCAGTAAGGAATTACCCATCTTGTTGCTTA
>CAJKKX010000008.1 GCA_905200565.1 uncultured Lachnospiraceae bacterium | reverse complement strand
AGCAGAGCGCCGGGAAGCGTATAACGGGTTTTCTTGACCTTTGCCGTCATAAAGTAGACGGACATGGTGTAAAAAATCGTCTCAGTGCATCCCATCATAATGGAAACCAGAGTGCCAAAAAAAGAGTCGGGCCCGTACTCTTTAAAAATGTCCAGAACCAGTCCGGTGGCGGCGCTCGAAGAGAACATCCGCACGATGGTTACGGGAACGAGCTGAGAGGGAAAACCCAGGTATTGCAGAAAATGGCCGAGCATATCGGAAAGCATATCCAGAAATCCGGAAGCACGCAGGACGCCCACTGCAACCATCAGTCCAATCAAAGTGGGCAGGATGCCGATGACGGTCTGAAAACCGTCCACCGCTCCTTTTATGAAGGTTTCGTATACATTCTGTTTTTTTAAAAGGCCATAGCCGATGACAAGAAACAGAACAAAGGGTATGATAAAGGTAGAGAGAAAAATCAGAAAATCCATAGCTTCACTCCAGATAGGCTTCTGCTTAGAAACTATGACAAAAAATGGAAATGTATGAATAGAGTGTAAAAAAATTATGAAAAAAGACGAAAATTTAGTGGATACACCTATAGAGATATGTTAAAATAGAAGAAATATGCAAGGGGTATAACCCTGTTTATCAAAAAGTAAGAAGGAGGATGGTTATGTTTCATAAAAAATTGAAACAGATGACAGCATGGCTTTTGGCATTTGGTATGGTGATGGGTTCCGCACAGTTCTCGGCGATGGGAGTAAAGGCAGCGGACGGGAATCTGGCATTGACGGCAACAGCAACGGCATCCAGTGTGGAGGCGAATACTTTGCCTGCAAGATATGCCAATGACGGAAACAATGAGACCAGATGGGCAAGCGCCGTAGAAAATGGCGTACAGACCCTACAGCTTTCCTGGAACAGTGTCCAGACCATGAAGAGCTTTGTCATCCGGTGGGAGAGAAGAAACGCCACAGGGTATGCGGTCGAGACATCAAATGATGGAACGAACTGGACAGCGGCGGCCAGCTTTACAGCAAAACCAACGAAAACGGTACAGGAGATTACGCTGAACACTCCGGTACAGGCACGGTATGTGCGTCTGAATATTACATCTCATACGGCGGACGGTTTGGAAAATGAAACAAGCTGGAATAACGTATCTATCTATGAGTTCGAGGTTTATGAAGGAGAGATTCCGGATGACCGCACGGAAATGGAAAGACTGATGGACAGTATCGAGGCGCCGCAGGTTCTGGCTGACGGGACAAAGATTACCATGCCGGAAATAGCAGGCGCGGACGTTCGTTTCTGTGCAGATTACGAGCAGGTGATCGGAGAGGACGGCACGATTTACACGCCGCTTGAGGATAAGGTCGTAAAAGGCTTTTATGAGGTTACAAAGGGTGAAGAAACGGGGAAAACGGAGGAGTTTGCAGTAACGGTTCCGGGAAAATACCAGTCCGGACCAAATGATAACGAAAAGCCGTCTGTGATTCCCGAACTTCAGGAGTGGCACGGAGACCAGGGACGGTTCGCAGTTTCCGGGACGAGTAAGATCGTAGCGGATCAGGAACTTGAAGAGACGGCGAAAAAATTTGCGGCGGATTATAAAGAGATGACAGGCTCTGAGATTTCCGTCGTAACCGGCGGGCTTCAGGATGCTCTGGCAGGAGATTTTTATCTGACGCTGAACACTTCTGAGCAGGGGCTTGGCAAAGAGGGATATGTTTTAAAAATTGGAAGTACGGTAGTCGTGGAGGCTTCTGAGGAGACAGGAGCTTACTGGGGAACCATCAGTATCCTTCAGATTCTGAAGCAGACGCAGGGCGTGATCGCAAAAGGTACTGCCAGGGACTATCCGAAATATGAAGTAAGAGGATTCAGCCTTGACCTCGGAAGAAAACCGTTTGATTTAAATACGGTATATGATTTTGCAAAAAATATGTCCTGGTACAAGATGAACAGCTTACAGCTTCATCTGAGCGATAACCTGATTTTCCATGAGGATTATCCGGATCTGGAAACAGCGGCGGCAGAGTCTTATGCAGGTTTCCGCCTGGAGTCAGATAAGAAAAATGACGAGACAGGCGTGACGCTGACTTCACAGGATATGTATTATACGAAAGAGGAGTTCAAGGAGTTTATAACAGACACTCAGGCAAGAGGCGTAAACATCGTTCCGGAGTTTGACATGCCGGCGCATGCACTGGCAATTACACGTGTATATGAGCAGTATATGTCAAAGAAAACGGGAGGAAGTCATGGATATCTGATCGAAGAGCTGAACCTTGAAAATGAGGAGTCCTTTGCATGGGCAAAGAGTATCTGGCAGGAGTATTTTGAAGGCGGCGAGGATGCGGTGTTTGCGGATATCGAGACGGTGCACATCGGTACAGACGAATATCATGGAACGGATGGGCAGACAGGAAAAGAGCTGTTCCGCAGGTTTTCAAAGGAAATGATCGAATACGTAGAGGGAACCAAGACGGCGGATGGAAAAGCAAGGACGGTTCGTATGTGGGGAAGCCTTACGAATAAGTCAGGAGAGACCCCGGTTCCGTCGGAAGGCGTACAGCTTAATATCTGGAATACCGGTTACGCAAACCCGAAGGCGATGTATGACCTGGGATATGATCTGATTAATACGCTGGAGGGACCGAACTATATCGTTCCGGCGGCAGGATATTATAATGACTATATCAATGCACAGAGCATCTACAATACGTGGCAGCCGAATGTCATTGGAAACCTGAGCGCAAGCGCAGGCGACGACCAGATTCTGGGCGGATGCTATGCCATCTGGCATGACAGTGTGGATACCCGTGCAAACGGTATTTCCGAGTATGATTCTTTTGACCGGTTCTTCCAGCCGCTTCCGTCGTACGGCGCAAAACTGTGGGGCGAAGCAGAGGACAGAACTTATGCGGAATTTACAAAGGTAAAAGAAAAGACAGGAACAGCTCCGGGAACGGAAGTTTATGGAGAAGTCAAGTCTGCGACGGGAACGGCGCTGGACTATACCTTCGATGAAACTCTGACGAAGGACGCCAGTGCAAATGGTTATGACGCGGCAGACAGCAAGAATGTCTCCCAGGCGGATTCTGACAGCAGTAAGGCATTGAAGCTGAACGGGGGAGAGAGCTACCTTACGACAGCGGATGAGGTTAATAAGATCGGTTCTAACACAACGCTTACCATGCGTGTGAAAATGGATGAGGATGCACAGGGCGAGCAGATTCTCTGCGAGTCCAAAGACGAGTTTGGCGCGTATGGAACATATGCGATCAAAGCTTCACAGAAGAACACCGGAAAAGTTGGTTTTTCAAGAGAAGGTTACGATTATTCCTTTGACTATACGCTCCCGAAAGGCGAGTGGGTAGAACTGACCTTTAAAGGAGGAAAAGAAGCGGCTGCACTGTATGTAAACGGGGAACTGGTGGATAACAATCCGGAGATTTATTTTGCAAATCATCCGACTACAGAGTTGACTGCGAAACTGAAACGGCATAGCATTCGAAAAATTTGTACCATGATGATTCCGATGGGACGCATCGGAAGTACAACGAACAGCTTTAAGGGCCTGGTCGACAGAGTGACGGTAGGAACTGTAAAGGAAATCAAGGGCGATTACAGCAGCGCCGCAGTTTCACAGAGTGAATTGACAGCAGACGGATGTTCTACACATCCAACAGAAGGCTCTTTTGAAGCTCTTCTGGACGGAAATCCAACGACTTACTGGCATACAAATTATGATTTGGCGACAGAGAAAAACGACACGAAGGATCATAACCACTATATAACACTTACATTTAAAAACAATGCGGCGAAAACGATCAATATGCTGAGCTATCTGCCGAGGCAGGACAGTGCGAATGGCCGTATTACTGAGTACAGCATTGACATTACAAAAGCAGATGGAACCGTGCTTACGAATTATGCGAGCGGCACATGGGCATCTGATATGACAGAGAAGATTGCCGTGTTTGATGCAGTAGAAGCAAAGAGCGTCAAACTCAACATCCTGTCTTCTGAAGCAACGCATGGAACCGCAGCAGAGATGAATCTGTATTATGTAGAGGCAGATAAAAATGCGGTAGCGGAAGCTTTAAAACCGTACAAAAATCTGAACAGTGCAGATTATACGGCGCAGAGCTGGGCAGCCTTTACAGAGGCGATCGCGCTGATTGAGACAATCGTGAATAACCCGAACAGTACGACGGAGGACAACTTTGTTGCATACGGAACGCTTCAGGATCTGAACAGCCTTCTGGTTGAACAGCCGGCGGAGGCCGCAGTTTCTCAGGCAGTGGCAGATGCGGAAAAGGTCAGCCTGAGCGGATACAGCGCAGATTCTGTGGCGGTATTTAAAAAAGCACTTGAAGAAGTAAAGAAGATCCTTGAGGATCCGAATGCAACGCTGAAACAGTCAAGAGAAGCGTTAAACAACCTGGCTGCGGCAAAGGCTGCATTAACAGAGGTTGCAGATGTGAAGGCAGTTTCCCAGGCAGTGGCAGATGCAGAAAAAATGGATCTGAGCGGATATACGGCGGATTCTGTGGCTGCATTCAAAAAGGCGATCGAAGAGGCGAAGAAGATCCTGGCTGACCCGAACGCAACACTGAGCCAGTCCAAAGAAGCGTTAAGCAAACTGGCTGCAGCAAAGGCTGCGTTAAAGAAAGCAGCGCCTTCTTTTGATAATAAATCAAAGGCAACAGTAGGCAATGGACGTTATCAGGTCGTAGATGCGAAAAAGCAAACGGCAAAGCTTATAGGCGTCGTAAATAAAAAAGCAACCAAAATGAATGTTCCGGCCACTGTGAAGATTCAGGGAAGAACGTGTACGGTTGTGGAAGTTGGCGCAAAAGCATTCAAAGGAAATACAAAGCTGAAAAAAGTGATTCTCGGTAAAAATGTCACAACGATCGGGAAACAGGCGTTCAGCGGATGTAAAAATCTAAGCAGCGTTCAGTTGAAGGGCAAGGCGCTGAAGAAAATCGGCAGCCAGGCGTTCAAAAAGACGTCTGCGAAACTGACCGTAAGCGCAAAGAAGATGAATAAGAAGCAGAAGGCGGCGCTTTTGAGAAACTTAAAGAAAGCCGGAGCTTCGAAAAAGACAAAAGTAAGATAGGCATATGATTGAACGAAGAAAGTACCAGTTAAACTATATAAAGAAGGAAAATCAGAGCGGAAGCTATCAGGGAATGCGGTTTACCTTTTTAAAAAAGGAGGATGCGCTGGTTGTCATCGCTTATCCGGAGCCCTATTCTCTGGCGGCTACCTCCGAAGAGAAAAAGACGACAAAAGTTTTTGAATTTTCGCAGGAGGGGCTGGATGAAGCAGTTGAATGGCTGAATGCGCTTTATATGGAAAAACGAGATGACTGGACCAATGCGGTGAATCAGGGGCTGCTGCAAAACAGGTGAGGAATCATCTGTGGAGCGGCAGCTCCTTTTATAGTAAAAATTCAGTAAATTAAAATACTACAAAAGATAAAATTTAAAAATTCCGGCAAATAGAAAAGAAGCATAGACATTTTTAGAAAAACATGATAGAATCTTTCAAAAAGCGTCAGGAGAGATTTCAAAACACTTTAATGGAGGAGAGAATTTATGTTTCACAAAATGTTTCAGAGAGCGGGAGCTTTCATGCTGGCAGCCTGCGTTGCCTTTAGTACTGTGCCGTTTTCATCGCTTCAGGTGAATGCGTCAGAGGGAATAGAAGCGGTAATAGCAGGTATTACACAGCCGCAGATTTCAATGGATGGGAAGAGAATTTCCATGCCGGATGCGCCGGAAGGGGTAGATGTACGCTTCTGTGCGGATTATAAACAGGTAATTGGTGAAGATGGAACCATTTATGCCCCTTATGAGGATAAGGTAGTAAAGGGATTTTATGAGGTGAGCGATGGCGGGGGGAAGCGCCAGTCGGAAGAATTTACGATAACGGTTCCCGGTAAATACGCACCGATGGAAGGAGCGAATGAAAAGCCATCGGTAATTCCGGAGCTTCAGGAGTGGTACGGGATACAGGGCCAGTTTGCGGTTTGCCAGACAAGTAAGATCGTGGCGGATCATGAACTTTTGGATACTGCGGCAGAGTTTGCGGCAGATTATAAAGACCTTACAGGCATTGTGCTCCCGGTTGTAGAGGGAAGCTATGCAGATGTTTCCAGAGGGGATTTTTATCTGACGTTTGATACGGAGGATGAAGGTCTTGGAAAGGAAGGATATATCTTAAAAATCGGTGAAGCAGCAGTTGTAGAGGCGGCAGACAGGACAGGCGCTTACTGGGGCGTTGTCAGCATTTTGCAGATTTTAAAGCAGACGAATGGAACGATTGCGAAGGGATTTGTCAGGGATTATCCGAAATATGAAGTGCGGGGACTCAGCCTGGATGTGGGGCGAAAGCCGATTGAGATGGATACGGTAAAGCAGTTTGCAAAGAACATGTCATGGTATAAACTGAACAGTTTTCAGGTGCATCTGAATGATAACCTGATCTTTTTCGAGGATTATCCAACGATGGACGAGGCGATGGAAAAGGCGTATGCGGCTTTTCGCCTGGAATCCGATGTGGAAAATGAAAAAACCGGCGTGAAGCTGACGGCGGAAGATCTCTTCTATACAAAGGATGAATTTCGTTCTTTTATCCAGGACAGCCGGAAAATAGGCGTTGACGTTATCCCGGAATTTGATATGCCGGCGCACGCACTGGCAATTACGAGAGTGTTTGACCAGTATATGTCAAAGGTATCCGGCGGACAGCATAAATATCTGATTGATGAGCTGGATATTTCCCAGGACGAAGCGATTCAGATCGCAAAGGACATCTGGGCAGAGTATCTGGAAGGGGATGATCCGGTATTTGATGAAGAGACGACGATACATATCGGTACGGATGAATTTCATGGAGGCTCAAATGGAAATGAAGCCTTTCGAAAGTTTTCAGATGAGATGATCGAATACATTCAGAGCACAGGAAGAAAAGTCAGGATGTGGGGCAGTCTTTCGAATAAATCAGGTACAACGCCTGTCCGTTCGGAGGGTGTGCAGCTTAATATGTGGGCGAACAATTATGCAGATCCGAGAACGATGTATAATGCAGGCTATGATCTGATCAATACCCAGTATTCAAATCTCTATATCGTACCGGCTTCTAATAAGAACAGGGGAGCATATGGAGATTACCTGCCGACCGAGCGGCTGTATATCAGTTGGAAACCCAATTCGATGGGAAATCTCACGACAAAGGCGGGGGATGAGCAGATGCTGGGCGCTGTTTTTGCAATCTGGCATGACTGTATCGATACCCGCGCAAACGGAATTTCGGAATATGATTCCTTTGACCGGTTCTTTGACGCGGCTCCGGTAGTCGCTGCAAGGCTGTGGGGTGAGACGGAGGACAGAACCTGGAGTGAATTTACGGAAGAAATCAAAAAGACAGGGACGGCTCCAAATACAAATATGTACTATGAAGTGGATTCTGCAACGAAAACGATTTTAAAGTATAACTTTGACGGGGAGCTGGAAAAGGATGACAGCGCAAATGGGTATGACGCCACAGAGAAAGTCAATGTCACGCAGTCTCCAAACGGCGAGGGAGGAAAAGCGCTCCGGCTGGCAGGGGGCGAAAGCTATCTCACCACGCCGGTTGATAAGGTGGGGCCGGAAAACAGTCTTACGGTGAGATTGAAAATGGATGCGAATGCCACAGGCGAGCAGATTATCTGTGAGTCCTGGAAGCCATTTGGAGAGACCTATGGAACCTATTCGGTGAAGGCGAGACAGAAGGGAACCGGGAAAGTCGGGTATTCAAGAGAAGGGTATGACTATTCTTTTAACTATACGCTTCCGGAAAACGAATGGGTGGAGCTGACCATCAAAGGAAATCAGAATACCGCCGAGCTTTGGGTAAATGGAAGCCTGGCAGATAAACTGGATACGACAACGATCCGGGGAACGATTTACAAAGTCAATACTCTGGTGATGCCGGTTGGACGGATCGGAAGCACGACAGACAGTTTCAAAGGGGAAATTGATTTTATAAAGGTAGATGGAAAGAAGGAGATTAAAGAAGATCCTTCTGTGACTGTCACCAGAAATTTCCTGGAAAAAGAATTAAATAAGTATGCAAATCTTGATTCTTCTGCTTATACGGCGCAGAGCTGGGCAAAATTTCAGGAATTGTATGGTAAGGTACAGGCGGTAACTGGTATGATGGAGCCTGAACAAGAGGATTATAACGCCGCATACGAATCGCTTCTGGAGATGAAAAATGTACTGACAGAAATGCCGGAAAATATTGGACCGGATACGTCGGAGCTTCGAAAGGAAGTGGAGAGGCTCGAAGCTTTGGATATGGATGCGTATACGCAGGAAAGCGCCATGATTTTCCTGAAACAGCTCACAAAAGCGCAAAAGGCTCTTGCGAATCCAATGCTGGATTCAGACGTTTCGGAAGCTATGGCATCACTGGAAGGCATCGAGGACGTACTGGTAAAAAGACCGGTCGTAAAGACGGGACTGATCAGTGAAATCGCGAACGCGGAAAAGCAGATGCAGAATACGAACGAGTTCTCGGCAGAGTCTATAGCGGCATTTCGGATAGCGCTTGCACAGGCAAAGACGGTTCTGGCTAATCCCGACGCAACGCAGAAACAGATTGACGCAGCGCTGAAAAGATTGAAGGAAACGAAGCTTGTCAAAAAGAATACATCCGTGGAAAATCCGGAACCGAAGGTTCCGGCGGAGGGAACGACGGTAACTTCCGGCGGTGTAGAATATAAGGTTACAAAAGCAGACGCCAAAAAAGGCACGGTCACGGCGTCCAGGCTTAAAGATACCAAAAAGGCGAAAATAACCATTCCTTCCGAAGTGGAGATCGACGGCTTTCGCTTTCAGGTGACAGCCATTGGTTCGAAGGCATTTCAGAAGGGAAAGAAGCTGACGTCTGTTACCATTGGAAAACATGTGACAGCCATCGGTTCGGGAGCGTTCTATAAGTGCAGTAAGCTGAAAAAGGTCGTTTTCAAGGGTGTAAAGGCGCCGAAGGCCGCTTCTAAGGCATTTAAGGGAACGGCAGCAAAATGTAAGATTATGGCGCCGAAAAAGATGACAAAGAAACAGTTTGGCGTTTTAAAAGCACGATTGAAGAAGGCCGGAATGAGCAAAAAAGCACTCTACAAAAAGTAAATAGATAAAAGAAGGAAAAGGCTGATGTGGAAACTGGTTCCTCACAGCCTTTTTTGTGGAAAAAACTGCTTGCAAAAGAATATCTTATTGTATATAATAAACGATAAGAGGAAACGAAATCAGAATAAGTAACCTAAAAAATTAAGTTCAAGCGATGTTCTTCGCAATATTTTCTAAGAGTTTCAAGCAATGCTTCATTGCACCCAACCCTGAATTTACACAATGCAATATTTCGTTTTCTCTGACCATCAGATAAAAAACAGAACCAGTGCGTAATATATCACATTTTTATGCGGCAAAATGGCGGCAGACAAGGAGACACTGGGGAAGCGCAGGAAAGGATGTGGCATCAAAATAAAAAAGAATAGTAAGTCCAAAGAACAGCGATTGTGTAGAGAGCTGCGTC
The DNA here is from genome assembly GCA_905200565.1 of uncultured Lachnospiraceae bacterium. The sequence goes on along the minus strand of CAJKKX010000008.1, from coordinate 8,572 downwards.
AATACCAGAAGGCTGGCATCAGACTTCTCTTAAACGGGCATCCCAGCAGCCCGGAGGAGATTTCGAGAACCTGTACCTTTCGGGAGGACCGATGCTATATGCGGGATTATATCAGTAACGATTCTGATGAGATATGGGGAATTGGATTTGATTTTGTAAAAGACATAAAATAGAAAGTTTCCGGACAGGCAGATCCCCTTTGCAGTCATCCAGAAACAGGCAGAAAAAAATGTCGAAATAAGTCATATTACCTCGGAAAGTATGTTATAATCAGGGTATTGTAGCAGATCATAAGGGTTGGAGGTATAAGAAATGAAGAAAAAGGCAGTGCCGGTGCTGGCAGCGGTTGTTTTAATCGTTATCGTTGCAGTAATCGGGATCGTAGGCAGGATCGTGGAACACTATACGCCTTCCGATGAAGTAATGTCATCACAGGAATATTTCGGTGTGTCAGACGGGAAGGAACTGGCGATTGTCATGCAGGATGAGCTGATTGATGATAAAGGAATCCTGGATAACGGGACGCCGTATCTGGATTATCAGGCAGTAAAAGAATATCTCAACGACAGGTTTTACTGGGATGCGGACGCCAATCTGATGGTCTATACCACGCCGACAGACATTATTGATATTTCAGCGGGCGCAAGCAGCTATATACTGTCCGGAAATACGCAGAATACGGGATATCCCATCGTGAAAGTCGATGGGACAAAGGCATATATTGCAGCAGAATTTGTCCAGCAGTACACGAATATGGATTTTGCGCTGTATGAGAATCCCAATCGTCTTGTCATCACGTATAAGTGGGGAGAAACCAGCTATGCGGATGTAAAAAAAGAAGAAAATGTCCGGTATCAGGGCGGAATCAAAAGCGAAATCCTCACGGTGGCGGAAAAGGGAACAAAGCTGATGGTGCTGGAGCAGATGGATGAGTGGTCGAAAGTGCGGACGCAGGAAGGATACATTGGATATGTAAGGAATAAAAAGCTGAACGCGCCTTACGTGGAAGTGACGAGCCGGGAATTTGAGGAACCGGTCTACACCAGCATTCAGCGTGATCACAAGATTCATCTGGTATGGCATCAGATCACGAATATGGATTCGAACTACAGTCTGCTTTATGACATTGCGGATATGAAAGGAGTCAATGTCATTTCACCTACCTGGTTTTCCATCGTCAGCAATGACGGTGAAATTTCTTCTCTGGCGAGCGAGGACTATGTAACGAATGCGCATGCACAGGGACTGGAAGTCTGGGCGCTGGTGGACAATTTTAATGAGTCGGTCGATACGAAAAAGGTGCTGGCGTCCAGCGCGTCAAGAGAAAAGCTGTCCAATCAGTTAATTGCTGCGGCGGTACAGTATAATCTGGAAGGTATTAATATTGATTTTGAGGCAATTCCGGAAGATGCGGGAGACGGCTATATTCAGTTTATCCGGGAAATTTCCGTGAAATGCCGGAAAAATGGGATTGTCCTGTCCGTGGATAATCCTGTACCGATGCCTTACAATGTGCATTACAACAGGAAAGAGCAGGGGATTGTGGCAGATTATGTCATCGTCATGGGGTATGATGAACATTATGTGGGCTCGGAAGTCGGAACAGTCGCGTCCCTGTCTTTTGAAAGGAATGGAATCGAAGAAACTTTAAAGGAAGTGCCGGCGCAGAAGATCATCAGCGGGGTTCCGTTCTACAGCAGGCTGTGGAATACGGATGCGTCCGGAAACATTACCAGTGAGGCTATGGGCATGAACCGGTCGGAGCAGTGGCTGACGGATAATGGCGTCACCGCTAACTGGAGCGAGGAAACGTCCCAGGACTATGCAGAACTGGAGGCAGAGGATGGAAGCAAGTATCAGATATGGATCGAAAACGAAAAGTCGCTGGAGGAAAAGGCGAAGCTTGTCAAAGAATACGGTCTTGGCGGAATCGCTGCCTGGAAGCTGGGATTTGAACGGTCATCGGTTTGGGATGTCCTCTATAAGTACATAAGCTAATGTGTATACTTCTTTATCAAACTGCCGCAAAACAAAAAAGGTTTTGCGGCAGTTTTTTCCGCATATACTTGGATAACAGGTTTTAGGAGAGAAATTATGCGGGACAGGGTAAAAATGGAAACGATTATGGGGCTTATGCTGCTGCTGGCGGCATATCTGCTGGCCAGGGGAGGCGCTATCGAGGTAAGCTCTACACAGGTTCAGAAGGCAGAAAGGACAGTGGTGATCGACGCAGGCCACGGGGGAGAAGATCCCGGAAAGGTAGGCATCGGGGGCGAACTGGAAAAAGATGTGAATCTGGCAATCTCAAAAAAACTTCAGAAATTTCTGGAGGAAAAAGGGATTCGGGTAGTTATGACAAGAGAGGATGAGAACGGTCTTTACGACGCAGGGGTTTCAAATAAAAAGCAGGATGATATGCGGAAGCGCTGTGAGAAAATCGACGGGGCGAATCCTGTCTTTACCGTCAGTATCCACCAGAACAGCTATACGGAGGAATCCGTACATGGCCCTCAGGTGTTTTATTTTACGCATTCGGCAGAAGCAGAGGCATTGGCGAAGTGCCTGCAAGAGACGCTCAATACATACCTTGCAGTAGACCGTCCCAGAGAGGCAAAGGCGAACGACACGTACTATCTTTTGAAAAAAACGAAAAGTCCCACGGTTATCGTAGAATGCGGTTTTCTTTCCAACCGGGAGGAGGCTTCCAAACTGATAACGGAAGCGTATCAACAGAAAGTGGCGGAAGCCGTGGGTGAGGGGGTTATGAAATACCTGGAGGATAATTTTAAAGAAAAAATTTAAAAAATAAGCTGTAAAAAGTGATAATATTCAGTATAATGGAGGTAAGCAGTAAAAAGGAAGAGAATTTATTTATCAGGAGGGATGCAAATGAAAAAGTGGATGAGCAGTTTGTTAGTGGTGTTTCTTTTCGTCAGTCTGGCGGCTTGTGGGAAAACAGATCTGGCGGAAAAGGTTCGTGAGAAACGGCCGGAAGAGTTTTTAGAAACAGATTCGGGAACAGATTCGGAAACGGATTCGGAAACAGATTCAGGAATGGATTCGGAAACCGAGCGGGTATCGGAAGAGGTTTCTGTGAATGCCAGAAAGGATTACAAAGAGGGAGTTATTGATGCTTCAGAAATTATTGTCTGTAAAGGAGTGGTATTCTGGGGCTGTGAGGGACATCTTTGCAGCGCGCTTCTGGACGGACAGGGAAAGCTGTATGATTTCATATCGGAAGGAAGTTTATCAGCGGAGATTTACAGCCTGGCTTTAGAAGATAGTACGATATACATGGCGACGGATCTGGGGATTATAGGGCTCCCGCTGGAGGAGCACGAGCGGGAACAGAGTAATGCTTCCGTTATTAATGACCATAAGTTAAGCAATTCTTCTTTCCAGATTTATAATGACTATATTTACTTTACTTATGGGAGAAGTCTGTACAGAGTGTCCAAACAGGGCGGAGAGGAAGAAAAGCTGGAAAAGGAAGTGGAAGAGTTTCAGGTCACTACAGAGGGCATTTACTGTCTGGATACGGATGGCGATCTGATCTGCGTGTCTTTCGACGGGACGGAGCGAAAGACGCTCTATGAATTAAATAGCAGCGGCGATCTCGTCTTTTATCAGGATAAGGCGTACATCACCACAGGGGAAGCCGATGATTATATCTATGAGTATGATACACAGGCGGACGCCATAAGAAAGATTTACTTTGAAAATACGCTTTCGCAGTATGATCCTGTGTGGGTGACAGAGGAGGCTGTTTATTATGATTCGGAGCATTATGAGACATTCCGGTATGATAAGAATTCGGGAAAAGAAATTCCGACGGGAACGCAGTATTCTCTTCCGGATTACCGCCAGGGATACCTGGAGAATGACGTACTGTGCTACGTGCTTGCAGATACGTTGTTCTGGATGAACCTGGAGACCGGAGAGTCGAATAAGATAGATAAAAAAATGGCGGTCAAAGGGGAACAGGCTAAATCCCAAACGAAGGAGGAGCCGGTTACCGATGTTCCGGATACCAGCGGAAGTTATAATATTGCAGAGGATATCGGAATCTTTAACAGCGAAGGGCAGGCGAGGCTGGAATCCAGATATTTTACCCTTTATCTTCCGGCTGACGGAGACTGGAATTACCGTGTATTGAACAATACGACGGTTCAGATTTATTATGAACCTTCTTATAATGCCGGGAACGGAGGAGATCTCGTAACCATTCAGGCTTATGACTGGGAGGATAACAGCTATGCGGATCTTCCGGATTATACGATTGCCGGGTTGAGCAATGACAAGAAGTATATTGCGATTTTCCCGACGGATGTTCAGTTTGGCCCGGATGAAGAGAAGGGATACCGCAGAATGCTTGAATATGTCCAGCGGATTGATAACACCGAGGCAAATGCAGATAACAATCCGTTCTACTGCCAATAGAAAGATTGTCCTTTTTGCAGGAGGGTGTTATAATCAGGGGCAGAAAAGATAACTTTACCAGAATAAAGAGGCGTGTTTATGAAAACGATCATAGAAGATATGACAGAGAAGATTTCGCCGGAGGGAATCCGCCTGGCCGGTGAGATTTTAAAAAATGGAGGGCTGGTGGCGTTTCCAACGGAAACCGTATATGGTCTGGGCGCGAATGCACTGGATGAGGAAGCGGCTGCGAAGATTTATGCGGCAAAGGGAAGGCCGTCGGACAATCCCCTGATTATACATATTGCAAGGATAGAAGATCTGGAGAAAATTGCAGAAAGGGTGCCCCGGCAGGCGCTGCGCCTGGCGGAAGCCTTCTGGCCGGGGCCTTTAACGATGATTTTTCAGAAGAAAGAAATCGTTCCTTACGGAACGACGGGAGGTCTGGACACGGTAGCGGTGCGGATGCCGGATCATAAAATTGCCAGAGAAGTGATCTTATGCGGCGGCGGGTATATCGCAGCGCCCAGCGCGAATACTTCCGGCAGGCCAAGCCCTACCACTGCGGCTCATGTAGCGGAGGATTTAAGCGGAAGGATCGATATGATCATCGACGGGGGAAGCGTGAAGATCGGACTGGAATCGACAATCGTGGATTTAAGCGGGGAAACTCCCGTGATCCTCCGGCCGGGATATATCAATCAGGAAATGCTTCAGGAAGTGATTGGTTCTGTGGAAGTGGACAAAGGACTTTTGGCGGAGGATGAAAAAATCCGTCCGAAAGCGCCGGGAATGAAGTATAAGCATTATGCACCGAAAGCGGACATGGTCATTATTGAGGGAAAGCCGGAAGCGGTTGTGAATAAGATCAATGCGCAGATTGCAGAAGGAGAGAAGCAGGGAAAGAAAATCGGTATCCTTGTTTCGGATGAGACAGCGGCACGTTATCATGGCGGAATTGTCAAATCCATCGGCAGTATTTATGATGAGCTGACAATCTCGCAGCATTTGTATGGAATCTTAAGGGAATTTGACGAGCTGGCAGTAACGGAGATTTATTCTGAGGCGTTTGAAACACCGAAGATGGGACAGGCGATTATGAATCGCCTGATCAAAGCGGCAGGCCATCAGATATGGGAGGTATAAGGAGCGTAGTTTATGAAACGGTATGATAAACTGATTTTTGTGAGCAATAGTGATACCTGTCTTGGCCCTATGGCGAAGTTTATTATGAAATCAAAGTTTCTGCTGGAGGATCTGGAGATTGAGTCGAGGGGCAGGGTCGTGCTGTTTCCGGAACCGGTAAACCAGAAGGCGGAGGCGGTGGCGGTCAGTCATGGGATTACCATGAAAACACATGCGGCGACTGTGCTTTCGGAGGAGGATTTTGGGGAGCGGACATTGATTCTGGTGATGGATACGGATTTAAAGCAGAAAATTTGTGAGGAGCATATTCATGTGGAAAATGTGTATCTGCTCTCGGAGTATATCGGAAGCAATGAAGAGATCAGAAAACCCCTGGGCGGCACGCTGGCAGATTACGGAGAGTGCTATGAAACTCTGGAGAGGATGATTTCGAAGCTTGTAGTGATTTTAAATGAACAGGAACTTTTGAATACGTGAGGAGAGGATTTTGTATGGGAGGAAAACGGCAGGATTATATCTCGTGGGATGAATATTTTATGGGCGTGGCGATGCTTTCCGCTATGCGGTCGAAAGATCCGAACACACAGGTCGGCGCGTGCATTGTCAGTCAGGATAACAAAATTTTGTCGATGGGGTACAATGGGTTTCCGGTCGGGTGTTCTGACGATGAGTTTCCGTGGGGAAAAGAAGGGGACGCATTTGACCAGAAGTATTTTTATGCGGCGCACAGCGAATTAAATGCGATTCTGAATTACCGGGGAGGAAGCCTGGAGGGGGCGAAGCTGTATGTGACGCTGTTTCCATGTAATGAGTGTGCGAAAGCAATTATCCAGGCAGGGATACGGACGGTGGTATATGATTGTGATAAATATGCAGATACGGCCAGCACCCGCGCATCGAAAAGGATGATGCAGGCGGCGGGCGTACAGTTTTATCAGTACCGGCATACGGATCGGAAGATCGAGCTGCTGGTTTAGAAAAAATTAAGTAGTATCCGAAAATCTCCTATGTTAGAATGAGGCATAGGAGATTTTTTAGCAGGAGGGGTTTTTATGTATGCAGAAAAAGCGGCAAGGATTATAGAGGAAGTGAAACGGGCAGTCATTGGAAAGGATGAATGTGTATATAAAGTGATGATGGCAATGCTGGCGGGCGGCCATATTCTGCTGGAGGATATTCCAGGCGTGGGAAAGACGACGATGGCGCTGGCGTTTTCTAAAGCCTGTGCGCTCAGACAGAACAGGGTTCAGTTTACGCCGGATGTACTGCCTTCCGACATTACCGGATTCTCTGTTTACAGAAAAGAGACGGGCACTTTCCGGTATCAGGAGGGGGCTGCCATGTGCAATCTGCTTCTGGCGGATGAGATTAACCGCACCTCGCCGAAAACACAGTCGGCGCTTTTAGAGGTGATGGAGGAGGGAAATGTGACGGTAGACGGGGTAACCAGAGAGGTTCCGAAGCCTTTTATGGTTATCGCTACGCAGAATCCCATCGGTTCGGCGGGAACGCAGATGCTGCCGGAATCACAGCTTGACCGGTTTATGATCTGCATGTCTATGGGGTATCCCGATCGGGAGAACGAGATCGCCATTTTAAAAGGAAGGGGAGAAGGGAATCCTCTGGATCAGATTTTTCCGGTCATTCGGGCGGAAGAGCTTGTGATGATGCAAAAGGAAGTGGAACAGATTTTTATCCATGACAGAATTTATGAATATCTGGCGGAGCTTGCCGCAGAGACCAGAAGGCATCCCATGCTGGAGCTGGGAATCAGTCCCAGGGGAACGCTGGCTCTGGCGAAGATGGCGAGGGCTTCGGCGTATTTAAACGGACGTACGTATGTGACGCCCGCAGATGTGGAGGGCGTCTTTAAGGATGTGGCGATTCACAGGATGCGCCTGAATTCTCAGGCAAGGGTCAGCCGCGTGACGGCACCATACGTGGCGGACGGTATTTTGCAGCAGGTGAAAAAGCCTACGCCGAAAAGGAGACAGGCATGAGACATGCGGCGTTATATCTGGTGATGGTTCTTCTGACGGTTTATGTGGAGATCATGTATACGGACTTTTACGGAATCACGCTTCTTGCATTTGAAATTCTTCTGTTCGTTTCGATGTTTCTTCTTTCCTGGTATCTGAAAAGAGCGGTCAGGGCCAGAATAGAGACAAAAACTCCGTCAGTGCGTAAAGACGAAGAGATTACGGTTGAATTGAAGGTCAGAAATAAGGGGTTTCTTCCGGTGACAAAACTGGTTTTTCAGGTGGCGGCGAAACCCTCCGGTCTGGAGGGGAGGACGAAGGTTCCTGTGACGGCGCATGTACCGGCCAGAAAAGAGAGCCGGACGCTTTGTACCGCATTTGCCCAGTACTGCGGCAGATATTGCTTTTTCGTGGCGAAAGGAAGCGTGTGGGACTATCTGGGGCTGACGTCCCGAAGGATTCGGTGTGAAGGGAAAGCCTGCGTGAATGTACAGCCGGGATTTTACCGGATGGAAGTGAAGGTGAGTGAACGGACGGCAAACTTCCCGGCAGATGGAGAAGAGTATGATCCACACAAAAGCGGGGACGATCCTTCGGAAATCTTTCAGGTCAGGGAATTTCGGGAGGGCGATACCCTGCAAAGGGTACACTGGAAGCTGAGCGCGAAGTCGGACAGGCTGATGACGAAAGAGCTGGGGCGTCCGATCGGATATCGTGTGCTGGTTCTGGTGGATCTGTATATGGGAAAAGAGGAGAAGAACAGGCTTCAGAAAACGGATGTGGTTTTTGAACTGGCGGCAGCGGTGTCTTTCTCCTTGCAGCAGGCGGGAGTGTGCCATCTGGTCGTATGGTTTGATAAGAAGCAGGGAGGAATTTACAGGACAGGCATTCAAAAAGAGGAACAGGTCTATGAGATGGCAGACCGTATGCTGGCGGCGGAGCCTTATTTTGAGGAGATTTCCCTGTGGCAGATATACGGGGAAGAATATCCCGGAGAACGGTTTTCCAGCATTCTGCGCATTGACGCC